>JAEHDN010000052.1 GCA_016880395.1 Candidatus Eiseniibacteriota bacterium | reverse complement strand
GCCGCCAGAGTTTTGCGAATGAGTGCGACGGTCCCCTTCTGGCGTCCTCCGGCGGGCTTCCTTCCGGCCTCGGCCTGGTTCGGCATGGCGACGCGCAAGGGGGGCGTGAGCCGGGGCCCGTACACGTCGCTCAACCTGAGCCTCGGGGTCGGCGACTCGGAGCCCGACGTGCGCGAGAACCGGGGCCGTCTCCGCGCCACGGCCGGCCTTCCCGACGGTGCGCCCGTGATGCTCCATCAAGTTCACGGCCGCGTCATCGTCGGCGCAGGCGAGGTGAGCCGCGATGCCGACGGCTTCGTCGTGGCTCCGGGAGACCCGTGGGTCGCCGTCTCCGCCGCGGACTGCGCCCCCGTGGCCATCGTCGCCGACGATGGCGCGGCGGCGGCGCTTCTCCACTGCGGCTGGCGTGGGGCCAGGGACGGCATCGCGCCAGCGGCCGTGGAGCGGCTCGACCAGAGGGGCATCGATCCCGCACGGCTCGTGGCCATCGTGGGGCCGTGCCTCCACGCGTGCTGCTTCCCGATCGGCCCCGAGGTCGCCGCCGAGTTCGACGCGGCGTTCCTCCGGCCGCATCCAACCGGGCAGCCCTCGCTCGATCTCCCCGCCGCGATCGAGGCAGGCCTTGTCCGCGCGGGGGTCCCGCGCGAGCACGTCCAACTCGCGCCCGAGTGCACCGCCTGCGATCCGGAGCGGTTCTACTCGCACCGGCGCGATCGCGGCCTCACCGGACGGCACTGGGCTCTTCTTCACCTCGCACCTCGCCCGTAGGCTCGACTCCGGGCTCGGCGCGCCGCCAGCGCTCGAGCTTCCGATACCATGGCCATCGCTTCGCGTTCTGCTCCAGGCGGAGGAAGGCCCTGCGCCCGAGGAGCCCCAGGCCGAGCCCGAGCACGATCCCGCCCAGCACGTCCGACGGCCAGTGATCCCCCACGTAGATCCGCGAGAAGCAGACCAGCGAGGCGATCACCGCGTACGGGACGGCTGCGGCCGGGAACACCGTCGCAAGGATTGGGATGGGCACGGTGAAGTTGACCGCGTGCACCGAGGGAAACGCGTAGCTGTGACGCACGCCGAAGAGCTTGTGCGCGTCCGCAACCACCACGGAGGGCCGCGCGCGCTTGAAGATCGGCTTCAAGACCTTGGCGCTCAGCTGGTCCGACACCGCCAGCGTCGCCACCAGGACGACGAGCGCCAGAAGCCCGCGCGCCCGGCGCAGCGTGAAGAGAAGGATCGCCGCGATCAGGAGGGGCGCCTTGAGCCGCCCCGGGTCGGTGAAGCTCTTCATGATGGGGTCGAGCCACGGACGCTCCAGGCCGAGGTTCACGGCCCGGAAGATCGCCGTGTCCCACTCCTGGAACGGCATCCGGCTCTAGAACTCGGGCCCGAACGTGAGGAAGTGGTGCGACTCGCCCGGCCCCCGCTCGATGCCGTGCTCGCGCCCGTAGTCGTAGCGGAGGATGAAGTACCCAAGATTGATGCGCGCGCCGAATCCGTAGGCGAGGTGCGCCCCCTCCGGGTGGAGCCCGCCCACGTTCGAGAAGAACCTGGGATCGGTGCCGGCGTTCCACGCGGAGGCCGCGTCCAGGAAGACCACGCCGTTCACGCCGCCCAGGGAGAGCGAGAGCGGGAATCCGACCCGCAGCGTCTCGATGAGCGGGAAGCGGAGCTCGACGTTGGCGATGGCCGCCCGGGTGCCGATCAGCTCGCCGTAGTCCTTGCCGCGGTACGTGAACGCGCCGCCGAAGCGGAAGAACTGGGGATCGTCGCCGAAGCTCGCGCCACCCAGGAGCCGCCGCGCGAACGTGAGGCGGCGGGTGAGGCTCGTGTAGTGGCGGTCGTCGAGCACGCCGGTCGTGTAGTTCATGCCGCCGAGCGCGTACTCGGCCGAGATTCGCGACCGGCCGCCGTTCACCGGCCCCGTCGAGCCGTAGAGCACGTTGTCGTGCACGTAGCTCATGTTCGGCGCCACGTAGACGTAGTCCCCCTGGTCGCCGTACTGGGTGATCGTCCCGCCGGTGTAGTCGTAGCGGAAGATGCGCTGGTTCACCATCGCCGCCGTCACCCCGTACTCGAGCCGCTCGAACCGGTTGAACGGGCGCGAGAAGAAGAACGAGCCGCCCCTGTGGATCTGGTTCTGCAGGTCATCGCGCTGCGGCGAGGTGAAGAGGAGCAAGTCTTTTTGATACTGGAAGACCGCGATCCCGTAGTTCATCCGGTGGGCGAGGTTCGTGAATGCGATGTAGACGTCCGACTCGCCCAGGTTCCCGTAGAGGTTCAGGATCGCGAGGATGTTGTGGTTGCCGAGCAGGTCGCTGAACGAGATCACGCTCGAGCCCGCGAAGCCCACGTTGGAGGCAACGACGGCGCCACCGCTGAAGTAGTCCCGGCTGAACGACGGCCGGTAGGGGATCTGCTGGAACGTTGTGCTGTCCGCCAGGGGCTCGCTGTAAACCTGCTGCACGTAGTCCGACAGGGTCGAATCCGTCACCGCCGGAGCGGCCGCGGCGGGTGAGCCGGGCGCAGCGGAGACCCGAGCCGAGTCGGGCAGCGCCGCCTGGCTGGTGTCCGCGGAGAGCGGGGTCATCGGCTCGGGCATTCCCTCCATCTCGCCGATCGCGGCCTCCAGGCGGGTGCCGAGCGGAGCGAGCGGCGTCGTGGCGATCGAGCGGGCCGTGTCGAGCACCGGCGGGCTCTGGATGAACTTCTCCGGATCCCGCACGGCATAGACGTCCCAGCCCCCGCGATTGAACGACGTGAAGAGGAGGCGCTTGCCATCCCGTGAGAGGGAGAGGCAGGGGCTCTCCTCCACGAGCCCCGCGACGCCGGTGAGGAGATCGCTCAGGCGCACGCTCTCGCCGGTGGCGAGGTCCATGCGGTAGATGTTGGAGATCCCGGTCCGGTCGGACACGAAGACCACCGAGTTGCCGTCGGGGGTCCACTGCGGCGAGATGTTCTTGCCGTTCTGTCCGGGGGGAACGCTCACCTGGCCGGTCGCGAGGTCGAGGAACGCGAGCTTGAGATCGCCAAAGATCAGCCGGTCGGCCTCGGTCCCCTCCCCCTGGTCGGTCGAATACGCGATACGCGAGCCGTCCGGCGACCACACGGGATCGCGCACGGCGTAGCGACCGCTCAGGATCTGGCGCGGGTTCTTCCCGTTCGAATCCACGATGTAGAGGATGGACCGCCCGTTCTTCAGACCCACGAACGCGAACTTCGAGCCGTCGGGCGACCAGGACGGAGAGTAGATCGCATCGAGGCCGAACTTGTACCGCTTCGCGACGTGCCCCGATGGAACGTCGACGACATAGAGCGCGTCCTCGCCGCCCACCTTGGCCGGGATGGCGATCTGCTTCTCGTTCGGCGACCAGGCGATCGACGTATTGAAGAACCGGAGCGTCTCGAAGCTCGGCGTGCGCTCGCCGGAGATGAGCTTCTTGAAGAGCTTGCCGTCGAGGGCGGAGGCGAGATAGACGTCGTTGTACATGCTCCGGTCGGAGATGTAGACGAACTGGAGCCCCGAGGGCGAGACCGACGGAGCCACGTTGAAGTTCGAGTAGTCACGCTCGGCGTCGGTCAGCTTGGTGGCAATCTGGGTCGGGCTCTGGTGATCCACGATCTGCGGCAGATAGGCCTTCCGCACCGCCTCGGTCCACTTCTTCGAGAGCACCTCGACGGTGAGCCCCGTGGAGGCTTCGAGAGCGCGCTCGGCGCTCCCCATCCGCCGCGTTCGCTTCAGGATCTCCCCCACCTTGGCGATCCCGTAGGTCTCGGCGATGTACTGCCAGATGGACTGGCCGAACCGATAGACGCGGATGTCCCCCACGTACGCGAGCGTCGTGATCGGGATCAGGTAACCCTCGAGCGAGGCGTCGCGGAGCCACATCGCGGTGTTCGGATCGGTGGTCCCGACCGAGAGGTACTCCGCCATCCCCTCCATGAACCAGAGCGGGACTGAGGTCGCGAACGGATTGCCGATCAGACCCTGGTTGTCGCCGAACAGGACGTCCACCTGGAAGGCGTGGACCAGCTCATGGGTGAGCACGTGGTCCAGCTCCGCGTAGGAGCCCGTGAAGGGGAGGAAGACCCGCCGCTTCAGGAACTCCGTGACGCCGCCCGTCCCGATGCCGATCAGCTCCGGCGTGATGTTGGTCTGCTCGAAATCCGTGTGCGACGCGTAGAGAACGAGCGGGACGCGAACCTTGATCTGGTGATTGAGCACCCGGCTCAGCCGCTGGTAGGAGCGCTCGGCCATGAGGGCGGCGTCGTTCACGGCCGCCTCGGTGCCCTGGTAGTAGTGGATGTCGAAGTGCTGGGTCCGGAGGACCTTCCACTTGAAGCTCTTGTACTGGACCTTGTTCTGTCCGAAGAACTGGGCCGAGGCGTGGGAGACGAGCGCCGGTGGCAGGAAGAGGATCGCGAGCGCGGCCAGGATGAGCGGGGCGCGGAAAGCCGGCCAGCGGCGAACCCTCGGGTGCGTGGTCCCTCCCGTCATGTGTCCTGCCCTTTCCCTGTTCCGGCCATAGCGGCCTCCAGGGCATCCCGGAGCGCCGATTCCACCCGATCCGCAGGGATGGTCCCCTGTGCGGATTCAGGCCTTCCGCCGCCTCGCCCCCCGTGGCGGCGGCCGATTTCGCCCATGAGGGCGCCTGCCGATATTGTACCCGGCGGGGCGCAAAAGTGCGCCCTGGGAGTGGCCCCTTCCCCGGATACGAGGAGCGCGATACCGCCCTGGGCGGCGATCAGCGCGGCCAGCATTCCGGCCTCGTCGGGATCGCGCCCGGGGAGGTGCCGGGCCACGACCGGCGCCACGGCTCCCGGCGCCGCCTCGGCGAGCAGGGCTGCCGCCTCCCGCTCGAGCGATTCCCGGACCAGGGGCTTCAGGCGCCGCTCGAGCCGCTCCCGCTCTTCCTTGAGACGCCCGACGGCCCTCATCAGATCCGTCTCCCCGGCGGTGAATTCGAGGCAGATCCGCCGGAGCAGGTCCCCCGCCTCGCGCAGACGCCCGAGCGCCCGCGCCCCGCACACGAAGGACACGCGGGTGCCTCCCTTGTAGCGCTCGGTCCCGAGGAGGGCGATCACCCCGATCTCGCCGGTCCGCGCCACGTGCGTGCCCCCGCAGGCCGACCAGTCGTATCCGTCCACCTCGATCACGCGGACCTGCCCTTCCACCTGGGGCGGCTTGCGCAGGGGGAACCGAAGGGCTTCCTCCATGGACACGAGGTGGGCATGGACGCCGCGATCCTCCCAGACGATCTCGTTCGCGCGCTGCTCGACGCGGCGAAGGAGCGCCTCGTCGGGGGACGCGTGGTCCACGTCGATCGTCACGAGCTCGGCTCCCAGGTGGAAGGATCGAGTGTCGGCGCCGGCCATCTCGACGAACGCGCGAGAGAGGACGTGCTGTCCGGTGTGCTGCTGCATGTGGTCGTGGCGGCGGGGCCAGTCGATCGCCCCCTCGATCCGGACCCCCTCCTCGAGCGGGCCGTCGACGCGATGCCACACGGTCTCGCCGTCCTCGAGCGTCTCGAGGACCTCGCGGCTCCCCAGACGCCCGCGGTCGGAGGGTTGGCCGCCCCCGCCGGGATAGAAGGCGGTGACATCGAGCGAGATCTCGATCGCGCCATCGGCGCGCCGGGTCCCCGTGACGGTCCCCGTGAAGGTGCGGAGGTGGGCGTCGTCGTAATAGAGGCGCCGGGTCACGAATTCAGACCCCTCGCTATCGCGCGGACCGGCATGCCGGAACGATACAGAACGGGCCCCTCCCGCACAACGAGGAGCCCGCCCTTGCGAAGCCCGGAGCTACCGGGCGATGGTCACGTTGCGCTGCTCGATTTGATCGGCGATCCGCTCGACGATCCCCCTGAGCTCGGCCAGGTTCATCTCGAAGCGCTCGTCGTGCAGGTATGCCTTCTCCAGCTCGTGCACGACCCGGTGCAGATGATCCAGCTCGTCCACGATCTGCCGATCGATCTGACCCAGCGCATCGGCCATGTCCTCGCCCATGCCGTTCTTGGACGGCGCGGGGAGGCCAAGTGACTCCGCCAGGTACTCGAGCTTCCGTGCTCCGGCGTCGACCTCCTCCAGGAGATCGGAGTAGTCGTCGCGGAACTGCTGGCTCTCGATCCGCTCCAGGCGGTGGGCTTCCCCGTTCAGATGCTCGGCCACACTGCTCCGGAACCGGCGATCGTCGTCGCGCCGCTGCGCGACGTCCTGATAACCCCGGTAGCCGGGAACGCACCGCGCGACGTCCTCCGCGATGTCCAGCGTGGCCAGCTTCGGCTGGCGGGTTCGTGGCATCTTCCATCCTCCTCACCGTTGCAGAGTGCACGCAGGGAAGCCGTTCCGGACATCCGGGAGTGAAGCCTTTGCCAGCCTTCCGCCTTCGGCGGATCGGCCGTTGATCCCCTATCCGGATGGGACACCGGCACATCCCATCTTCGCGCGGCTCGCTCCGTTCGATCGAGCCCCACGCATGCGATCCGAACTGCAACGGGTATGCCACCAGGCCCTAGGGAGTTGGAGCGCCGGCGATCACGCGCACCAAGTACGGGGTCGGGATCGTCGTGGTGCGCCGCACGACCACGCCGGACCCGTCGACTTCGAGCACGCGCTTGGAGCGAAGATCGGCCATCCAGCAATGCCCCGTCGCCGCGTCGACGTGAATTCCGAATGGCTCGACGCCCGAGAGCGACGCCACGATCTCTCCCTGGTCGTCGAGGCGCGAGAGGCGTCCCGCGCCGAACGTCGGAGTTCCCTCCTCCGCGACCCAGAGCGACCGGTGGGCCTCGTCGAACTCGATGTCGGCGACGTTCGCGAGCCGGAAGGGGACGCCCGTCACGGTCGAGTCCGCGACGTCGATCCGGTACAGGTCGTCGGTGCCCGACTCCCCCGCCGCACGCGCGACGACCCAGGCCTGGTTCTTCTCCTCGTCCAGCGCGATCGCGCGGACCGCCGCGTGCACCGGCCACTCGTCGACCGGAATGAAGCCGTCCGAGGCGTATCGCTGGACGCCCCCTTCCTCGTTCCCGATCCACACGTAAGGGGTATGTGTCCCCGCCTCGACGACGCGAGCCGCGCCGAGATTGGCGTAGAAGTGGTCGGTGTCGTCTCCCGGACGGAATTCGTGGACGCCGCGCGCCACCGGATCCGCGACCCACCCGATGCCCCGGAGCTCGGAGATCGTCACGTCGGATGCGTAGGTCACCTGCAGCTCCGGAGCGGCGATCGCACCGCTCGGCAGGAGACGGAGCACGGTTCCCTCGACCGGGATCGTGAGCCAGAGCACGCTGCGCCGGTCGTCCAGCTCCATGTCTTCGTAGGCGTCCCGAGCCGGCTGCGCGAAGAGGATGTCGCGCCCGTCGGGCGTGAGCCGGTACATCCCGGGCAGCTCGGCGCCGAGCACGATGATCTGCCGCGTGCCGGGCGATGCCGTGTCGGGCGGACTCGCCAGGGTGTCTCCCGTGCCGAAGCGCGCGACGACCTGATAGACGTAGGACTCCTCGTTCACGACGGCGGTGTCGACGGTCCCGGTCAGGTTGGCGCCGATCGCGTCCTGGAGGATCGCCGGAATCTCGCCGGGGCGCCAGCGCAGGAGACGATAGCCGGCAAGGCCGGACTGCGTGACGCGGGACCACCGGATCTCGACCTGGTGGTTCCCCGCGAGCGCATTGAACCCGGTGATGAGGCCTCCGGTCGTGTCGTTGTAGGGATCGAGCGGGTTCGAGCGCTCCCGCGTCGCGCACCCGCCGAGGAGGGCTGCCAGCGCGAGCGCGCTGGTGAAGGCGGCGCCTCTCACGGGCGCTGCCCCAGGAGCAGCATGACGATCCCGCTCAGGAGAGCGGTCTGCCCTGCCACGAGCGCCGCTCCGGCGAGCCGGTCGTACTTCGTCGCCTGGTCGTAGAGGTACGGAATCTCGTCCACGTCCGAGGACGCGAGATACTGCGCGTAGTAGTCGTCGGCCCGGTCGTGGAGACCGATCGAGGACACGGAGAGCGCGGCGCCCACGCCCACGAGCGTCCAGTGGAACCACGTCTTGCGATAGCCCGGCGTCCCCCGCGTCGGTCCCGTCCGCGGCGCCGACCAGTCGACGCGCCGAAGCACCACCTCGAACGCCTCCGGCGCCAGCGCGAGCGCCGCCCCGGAGACGACCGTGTCCGCGTGGGCCGTCGCGGAGAACCGAAGGGCCGCCCCCTCGTACACCGCGGGAGGCACGGCCACGGGCGTCGCTCCGAGCAGCGAATCGCCGAGCGCGCGATCGGTGACGGTGACCAGCGCTCCCTGGGGATCGCTGCGCAGGACGACGGACGGACGAAGATCGAAGAAGAGCGCGGTCGACGTGCCGCGGGCGAGCGTCACGTCCGCCGCGTCCCGCCCCGTCCCGAATCGTCGTGGATCCCGAGGCAGCACGCGGACGTGCGTCTCGCGCGCGGGCCACTCGAACGGTCCGATGGGCGAGTACCCCACGAGCGTCCCGTCGATGTAGACCTGGAGGCTCTCCGGGCGGGTCTCGATCCGGAGCGTCGCGGTGCCGACCGTGTCCTCGAGGACGAACGCCGGCCACGGCACGGGAAGGTCCGTCGCGCGTGCCGCGGGCGAGAGGGCCGTGAGGAGCAGCCCGACGGCGAGCGATAGAGCGAGGGCCGTGCGCCGCGCGAGGCGCGCTACGGCGCGCTCGCTAGTAGTCCAGTCCGATGTAGAACTCCTGCTCCCAGCCCGGCCGCACGGTGTGGAAATCGGTCAGCTTCGCAAAGTCGTACCGCAGGACCATGTAGCCGGCGATGCTCGTCCTGAGGCCGAACCCGAAGCTCCCGCGCGGCTCACGGAAGTGCTCGAAGGACTCCCACGCGGTGCCCGCGTCCGCGAAGACAGCCGCCTGGAGGCCAGGCAGCCCGAAGCCGCGGAACGGAACGCCGAGCACCAGCCGGTCGAGGAGGGGGAACCGGTATTCGAGATTCGTCATGAGAAGTCGCGTACCCTCGAAGTAGCGGTACGGGTAGCCGCGCATCGTGAGGCTCCCGCCCATCGCGAAGCGCTGCGGATCCGCGCCGCTGCTCGCCCGCCCCTGCACGCGGAGCGCGAGCGAGGTCCACTGGCTCACCCGGAAGTAGCGACGGACGTCGGCCAGCACGGTCACGTTCTCGTTCCGCCCCGTGTTCAGATCGGTCGTGATCGATCCGGTGAAGTTGAGACGGCCGCCGTCGCGCGGGCCCGTGCCGAACCAGAGGCTGTTGTCCTCGACGAGCGAGATCGAGTGCGTGGCCATGAGCCCCTCGCGGCCGAGGCCGAGGAACTGCTCCTTCTTGTCGTAGAAGACCGACATCGAGAGATCGATCCGGCGGAAGCGCGAGAAGGGATAGCTGGCGACCACCGATCCGCCCGCGCGGCGCTCGAAGTAGTCGAACCCGCCCATGTCCACGTAGTCGCCGGCCGTGTGGAAGATCCCCGCGGCGTAGTTCCAGCGGTGCTCGCGGTTGATCCGCCAGGCCGAGAAGTTCATACGGGAGAAGATCTGCGACGCGGTGCTCGCGTTGTTGCCGATCTGGAAGAAGTAGACACGGTTGCCGAGCAGATCGCTGAAGGCCGCCTGGAATCCCTGACCCACGTTCTCGGTGGCCGACGCGGAGATCCCGCCCTGCACCAGATCGAGTCCGTAGTGGGGCTTGTAGTCGCTCGGCGCCTCGGTCGACTGCGTGCTCGTCTCCTCCCACGTCCACGGTGAAGGCCCCTGCGCGAGCGCCTCGTCGAGCGAGAACGAGTCCGCCGCAGCGGGCGCCACCATCGGCATCTGGTAGATCCCGAAGGAACCCCGATTGAAGCCGGTGAGGAGGAGGCTCTTCCCGTCCGGAAGCCACGCCGGATCCTGGACCGTGCTCAAGAGTCGCGTCATGCGCGCGCCGTTCCCCTGCGGGTCCACCGTGTAGATCTCGAGCATGCCTCCGCGATCGGACGTGAAGGCGATCCTGTCCCCCGTCGGGGACCAGGACGGAGTCTGGTCGATCCAGGCACCGCACGTGAGATAGCTGATCTCGAGGGTTTTCATGTCGAGGAGGAAGAGATTCTGATGCCCTTCCTTCCCGTAGCGCGTGCGATCGGACGCGAAGGCGATCCGCGATCCGTCCGGCGACCAGGTGGGATCGGAGTCGGCGTAGAAGTCGTTGGTGAGTCGGGAGAGGGCGGCGCCCTCGCGCTCCATCACGTAGAGGTCCGACTTCCCCGAGGCCTCGAGACCGGAGAAGGCGAGACGAGTTCCGTCCGGGGACCACGCGGGCGAGGCGATCGCGATCAGCTTCGGGACGTGCTGCCGGACGAGGACCCTCCTCGTCTTGGCGTCGAGGATGAAGAGCGCGTCCCGTCCATCCCACTTCGACACGAACGCGAGCTCTCCCTTGCGGGAGACGTCGATCCGGCTCTGGAACGGATGGAACGATTCGAACTGAGGGTTGCGCTGGCCGCGCACGACCGGCTTCACCCCGCGCTCGGGGCCCTTGTAGGTGGCGCTGTAGATGTTCGTGTAGCCGTCGCGCGCGGAGATGAAGAAGTAGCGGTGGCCGCCCAGGAGCGCCGTGTCGGGCGCCGCGACCGGCTTCAGGTTGATTCCCTCGGAGACGGCGCGCGGCTGCGCGGCGAGGCTGAGCGCGGCGCGATCCTTCACCTGCGGGAAGTAGCGGCGCTTCATCGCCAGGATCCAGTCCTCGGAGAGCCGCCGCGACGAGACACCGGTGACGCGCTGGATCAGCTTCTCGAATTTGTCCTCGCGGTAGATCTCGGTGTAGAGACGGCGCAGCGCTTCCTGACCGTAGGTCGTGCCGATGTACTCGCAGAGCGACTGGCCGAGCTTGTACACGGTGAACGTGCCGTCGTACTTCCACATGTCGGGGATCGTGGGCAGGTGCCCTTCCAGCACCATGTCGCTCAGCACCATCGTCCCCTGCGCGTCCCACGCTGTGGACCAGTACTCGGCCAGCCCCTCCGAGAACCAGAGCGGCGGCACGACGTACGACGCGCGGCGGTGCTTCTGGTAGGTCTCGTCGAGGATGGAGAACTGGAACACGTGCACCATCTCGTGGTGGATCACGTGGCTGAACTCGGCGTACGAGCCCGTGTAGGGGAGCACGACGCGTCCCTTCAGGAACTCGGTGAAGCCCTGCACGCCTTCGGGGAGAAAGCCGGGGCTCACGTTCGTCTGCTCGAAGTGATGGTGCGTGCTGTAGACGATCATCGGCACGACCTTCGGCACTTCGTGCTGGAATTTGGCCGCGAGATCCTTGTAGCTCTGCTCGGCGAGAACGATCGCGATGCGCGCGATCGGCTCTTCCTCAGGGTAGTAGAAGACCTCGACGTGCTCGCCCTTCAGCGTGAGCCACTCGAAGCTCTCGTACTGAACCTTGTTCTTGCCGAAGGCATAGTACTGGGCGGTCGACGGGGCTGCGGCGGCAAACAGCAGTATTGCCGTGAGGCCTACGACGATGCTCGACTTCTTCATGTTGAGCGGCCTTCGGTCGAGTCCGCCCGGCGAGACGACTTAGGGTGGGGTTACCTGCGAACAGTATACGCCGTCCCGAGGTGCCGGATCAACCTGCATCAAGCCGGAAATCGCGTTCCGGCGCGGTTTTGTTGGATGTGCGGGGCTCAGCGATCCCCCGCCCTGACTGGGACGCGTCGGCCGCCCACCCAGACGGCCCGTACTCGTGCCCGCGACCATTCCCCTGGGGGAGTGTGAATCAAATCGTGGCTGAAGTGAACCAGATCCGCACCGAATCCCGCAGAAATCTTCCCGAGAGGCACCGGCCAGCCGGCCGCGACGTGGGGATCCTCGAGATGAGCGCGGAGCGCCCGGGTCAGCGTGAGCCGCTGCTCCGGATGGAAGCACATGGCGGGCGGCTCGGCAGCTTCCCGCCGCAGGAGCGCGGCCTGGAGCGCGAGGAGCGGGCCCGGCCGGTCGAAGGGAGCATCGGATCCGAAGAGGAGCCGGGCGCCGGCGCGGGCCAGGCTCCCGTATGCGTAGGAGCGCGCGGTCCGATCGCCCCAGAGCGCTCGCGCGAGCGCCCGATCGGTGACCTGGTGGATCGGCTGGACCGAGGCCAGGACACCGAGCTGCCGGAAGCGCGGCCAGTCGCCGGCCTGGGAGAGCTGGACGTGCTCGATTCGCGGCGGGAGCGGGAAGGAGCCGCCGCCGCGGCGCGTCGCCTCGATCGCGTCGAGCGCGTTCCGGACCGCGCGGTCGCCGATCGCGTGGATCGCGACCGAGAGCCCGGACCGGGAGGCGAGGTCGCACCCCGCGGCAAGATCCACGGGGCTCATCACCTCGATCCCCGTGCCCCCCGAGGTGTAGGGATCGTCGAGGAGGGCGGTCGCGGACCCGAGCGTCCCGTCCGCGAACATCTTGACCGGCCCGATCCGGAGGCGGTCCCCTCCCATACCGGCCGCGAGCCCAAGCGCCGCCGCCGATTCGAGCGAGGCCACGGGCACCGACAGAAGCAGCCGGAAATCGAGCGGACCCGATCCAGCCAGCTCGGATGCCGCGCGCCAGGTGGCGCTCCGGTCGAAGTCGTGAGCCGAAGTGATCCCGAGGGACCGGGCCCGCTCGATCGCCCGCCGAAGCTCGTCCCGGGGCTGCGCGGAGCGGACGATCCGGCTGGTCAGGAGCCGGTAGGCCTCCTCGATGAGGGCGCCGGTTGGCCGACCGCTCCGGTCGAGCTGGATCTCGCCGCCCGGCGGGTGTGGTGTTCGCGCGTCGATGCCGGCCCGCTCGAAGGCGGCGGCATTCCCCCAGACGGAGTGCCCGTCCACGGCGTGGAGCACGAGCGGACGCCCCTCGGCGATCCGGTCGAGGAGAGCCTGGGAGCGCCGCTCGAGCGGCCACTCGCGTGGGATCCAGCCGCGGACGAGGAGCCAATCCTCCTCGGCAGCCGCTTCGCGCCGCAAGGCGACCGCCCGCTCGATGGAGCCCACGTCCTGGGTCTCGAGCCAGGGCTCCTCGACCGCTCGAATCCACGTGATGAGGTGGATGTGAGCGTCTGTGAAACCGGGGGTTAGCGTTCCACCATCGAGGGCGATGGAGCGGGCGGCGCGGCCCGCCTTCCGCTTGAGGTCTCCATACGGTCCCACGGCCACGATGCGGTCGCCTCGGATCCAGACCGCTTCCCCACGCCGCGGCCGCCTCCCTGCCCGGGAGGCGTCGAGGAGCGACGCCCCGTGGAGCAGGAGATCTGGCTCGGGCCCTCCTCGCGGCCTCAGCGGACTTCTCCCGCGAGCCACTCGAGGTAAGGAACGTGCCCTCCGCGCACCGGAAGGACGAGGATCTCGGGCACCGTGTCCGGGTGCGTCTCGCGGATCGCGAGAACGGCCCGGCGCGAACGGGACGCGAGCGTCTTCCCCCAGAGGATCGTGCTCGGGTCCGCGTGCTCCTTTCCATTCCAGCGATAGAAGGCCTTGCCGTCCGGCATGACCGTCGCGCACCCGAGCACGCGCTCCCGGACCAGGCCCTTCGCCGCGCGCTCGGCCGACGCGCGTGTGGGATAGGCGACCAGGATCACGACGGCAGCCGGCACGAGCCGCGCTCGCGGCATCGGTGGCCGCTCGGCCGGAGCTCTCGCTGGCGTCGCGGCGCCTCTCGGTCGCTTCATCGATTCCTCCTTCCGCGCGCATCCTCGATCGCGCGCTCGATCCGGTCGGCCGTCCGCTCCCAGGTGAAGTCCGCGATCCGGGCCCGTCCCCGCTCGGCCATCGCGCGACGCGCCTCGGGGTACAGGAGGAGCGGCGCGATCTTTCGCGCGAGGAGCCACGTCCAGGGCCATCTCGCCACGGCGGCCGTCACGCCATTCTCGGCGAAATCCTCCGTGCCGCTTCGCGTGCAGACCACCGCGGCGCCGCACGCCATGGCCTCGGCTGCCGTGTTCGACCAGCCCGCTCGCCGCTCCGCCGAGACGAAGAGGTCGGCGCTGGCGTAGAGATCGCGAAGCTCCTCCTGCGCGGGACGGAGCACCCACTGATACGGGACCGAGAGCGATCGGCCGAGGGCCGGCTCCTGCGCCGCTGGTGGCGGCGTGTCGAACAGCGTCAGCGTGACCGCGGCGCGCGACGCGGCCGCGGCGGCTTCGATCGCGCGCATGGCCGCCCAGGAGCCCTTCCTCTTCCGCGAGAGCCTCCCGTACACGAGCACGCGCGCCGGCTCACCGGCCGCGGCCGACCCGCGGCGTGGATCCGGATCCGACGGACGGAAGAACGTGGTGTTCACCCCGCCCGGCGCATGTACCGCGCGCACGCGATGCCGCGCGAGATGCCGCGCCATGCCGCGCGAGTTGGCGAGCACGAGATCGGCGTCCCTCCACGCCGCGCGCGCCCGCGGCGCGCCTTCGAGCACCGCGTAGAACACGCGCAGCGCGTCCGGCACCTTCGATTGTAGGAAGAGCTCGGGATCGGGGGAAAGGAGGACGTCCCAGCGGCCCGTGCGGAGCTCCTCGAGGAAGCCGACGTGGCCCGGAAACGGGAGCCAGGGCCGCTCCCCGGCGGCGGCCGGCGGCGTGAGGAGCGCTACCTCGTGCCCGCGCCCGGTCCAG
>JAEHDN010000336.1 GCA_016880395.1 Candidatus Eiseniibacteriota bacterium | reverse complement strand
GCGGGGGGTCGACACGCTCGAGGCCCTCGCCCTCGCCGCGCGCGACCGCGGCATGGACCGCTTCGCGCTCACCGACACGAACGCGCTCTACGGATTCGTCTTCTACCGACAGATCTGCGACGAGGCCCGGCTCAAGGCGATCGCGGGGGCCGAGGTCGTCGAGCCCGACGCCGCGAGGCCCGCCCGCTCCAACGGTCGCGACGATGCCCGCTGCGATGGCCGCGGTGATTCCAACGGACGGGCCCGTGCGGTCCTTCTCGCGCGCGGCCGGGACGGCTACCGCTCCCTCTGCCGCGTGCTCACGGAGCGTCATCTCGATCCCGCGTTCACGCTCGTGGCCTCCGTCCAGAAGCACCCCGACGGGCTCTCGCTTCTCTCGGAGGATCGTACAACGCTCGCCGTGCTCCGCGACGCGCTTCCGGTCCACGCCGAGCTGGTGCCCGGACGCGGAGATCGCGCTCTCCGTCACTGGGCGCGCGCCGAGGGCATCCCGTGCGCCGCCACGAACGACGTCCACTTCGTGCATCCCGAGGGGCACCGGATCCACCAGGTGCTTCGCGCCATCGACGGCAACACCACGCTCGACCGTCTCGATCCGGCGGATCTCGCCGAGCCGGCGCGCGCGTTCCTCTCCGCTGTCGAGATGGAGCGACGGCTCCCGCACGCTCCCGAAGCGCTCGAGAACGCGGCGCGCCTCGCGGACGAGTGCGTCGCGGACTGGCCCATGGGGCGCACGGTCTTCCCGTCGTATCCGCTCGACCGCGGCGACGCGTTCGCGATCCTCAGCGCCCGCTGCGAGGCAGGCATCCTCCACCGCTACGGCCGCAACCCACCCGCCGAGGTGCGCACGCGGCTCGACCGCGAGCTCGGGATCATCCGGGACAAGGGCTTCGCCGACTATTTCCTCATCGTCGAGGCGATCACCTCGAGGACGCCCCGCATCTGCGGCCGCGGATCGGGGGCCGCGAGCATCGTGGCGTACCTGCTCGGCATCACCCATGTCGATCCGGTTCGGCACAATCTCTTCTTCGAGCGCTTCCTCTCGCCCGCGCGCACGGACCCGCCCGACATCGACGTCGACTTCGCCTGGGACGAGCGGGACGCGATCCAGCTCGCGGTCCTCGAGGAGAACGGCGCGCCGGCGCGCGCCGCGATGGTCGCGAACCACGTCGGCTTCCGCGGGCGCGGCGCGATCCACGAGATTGCCAAGGTCTACGGGCTCCCCGAGGCGGAGATCATGAACGTCACGAAGCGGCTCGCCGCGTTCTGGGGCTACGAGGACGAGATCGACCGGATCGGAGGGCATCCTCGCTTCCAGGACGTCGACTTCGAGCCCCCCTGGCCGGAGATCCTCGCGCTCGCTACCGCGCTCGAGGGGCACCCGCGCCACCTCGCCGTGCACAGCGGTGGCATCGTGCTCGTGCCCGACGCGCTCGCGGACCACGTCCCGGTCGAGATCGCGCCCAAGGGCGTCCCGATCGTGCAGTGGGAGAAGGATCAGGTCGAGGACTACGGCCTCGTGAAGATGGATCTCCTCGGGAACCGCTCGCTCGCCGTGATCCGGGACGCGCTCGCCGCGGTGGAGCGGAACACGGGGCTCCGGATCGACGAGCGGGCGTGGAACCCGATCGACGACCCCGAGACGCAGCGGCTCATGGCCGAAGGACGGACGGTCGGCGTCTTCTACGTGGAGTCGCCGTCCATGCGGCAGCTCCAGCGGAAGGCCGGTGTCGGCGACTTCGACCATCTCGTGATCCACTCGTCCATGATCCGCCCCGCGTCGAACAAGTACATCCGCGAGTACGTCCGCCGGCTCCACGGCGGCGCATACGATCCGCTCCATCCCGCGCTCCGGCACACGCTCGACGAGACCTACGGCATCCTCTGCTACCAGGAGGACGTGACGAAGGTCGCGATGGAGCTGGGCGGGCTCTCGCTCGCGGACGCCGAGGCGCTCCGGAAGGCGCTGAGCCACAAGCGGCCGGTGCGGCCGCTCCGCTCGTATCAGGCCGAGTTCCACGAGGGCGCGCTCGCGCGCGGCGCGTCGCCGGAGGTGGTGGAGAAGGTCTGGACCATGATCCTCTCCTTCGCCGGCTACTCCTTCTGCAAGCCGCACAGCGCGTCCTACGCGCTCGTGTCGTTCCGGAGCGGATGGCTCCGCGCGCACTACCCGGCCGAGTTCATCGCGGCGGTGATCTCGAACCAGGGGGGCTACTACCGGACGTTCGCCTACGTGTCGGAGGCGAAGCGGATGGGCCTCGCGGTTCTCCCGCCCGACGTGAACGCGAGCGAGCGCCTGTACGCGGGGAAGGACCGCGAGGTGCGGATGGGGCTCATGCAGCTCAAAGGGCTCCGCGCGGAGTCGCTCGAATCGCTCCTCGCGGAGCGCGCGCGTGGCGGACCGTTCGCATCCTTCGCCGAGCTACGGGCGCGCGTGACGCTCCCGCCCTCGGATCTCGAGCTGCTCGTGAAGTCGGGGGCTCTGGACTCCATCGCCGGCGGGCGGTCGCGACCGGAGCTCCTCTGGGAGCTCTATCTGGACGGGCACGCGCGGAGGGCGCAGCCGCTCGAGCTCTTCGCGTCGGAGCCGGTGGCCGCGCCCCGCACGCCCGACTACGATCGGGCGACCGTGCTGCGGCACGAGGTGGAGACGCTCGGGTTCCTCCTGAGCGCGCACCCGCTCGAGCCCTACGAGCGCGTGATGCGCGGACGCGGCGTGATCCCCGCGCGCGACCTCGACCGGCACGCCGGCCAGCGTGTGACCGTGCTCGGCTGGTACGTCCAGGGAAAGCTCGTCGAGACCCACGCCCACGAGGCGATGGAGTTCATCGCCTTCGAGGACACGACCGCGCTCTACGACGTCACGCTCTTCCCGGACGCCTACCGCCGCTTCTGCCACCTCCTCACGGAGCTGCGCCCGTTCCTGCTCTCCGGACTGGTGGAGGAGGATTTCGGTGTGTGCTCGCTCACGGTGGAGCGGGTGGAGCGGTTGTGAGGTGGGCTCAGCGAGGGAAAGGGGGGTGCGGTGCGCGCCGGTCCCGCGCGGGTTCACATGGATTTGGGTAAGATAGAGCCACCCGGAAGAGTGGCCGAGTGGTTCAAGGCGACGGTCTTGGAAACCGAGCCCTTCATGCGCCTCGGCCGTCATGATGGCGTTAGTCGCGGCGTCCAGCACGTGACCCGCAATGGAGCACCATGGGCGATTGCATCTTCTGCCGGGTTGTACGAGGGGAGGTTCCCGCCCACGTGATCTTCGAGGACCAAACGACCTTCGCCTTCCTCGATCGCCACCCGATCAATCCAGGCCACGTTCTCGTGGTGCCGAAGCGCCATGAACCGGACCTCTTCCAACTGAACGAGGAAGAGTACCTCGCCGTGATGCGCACTGTCCGAGCGGTATCCGCATCGGTGCTGAGGACCACCGCACCCAAACGCGTCGGACTCCTGGTTGCCGGATGGGACGTGTTACACGCCCACGTCCACGTCGTCCCCATGCACGATTACCACGACCTCACTTCCAGGCAGACCCTCGAAGGAACTCGGGGGAACCCGAGCGACGCGGAGCTAGACGGCCTGGCAGCAAGGCTTCGGAGCGACTAAGATTTCTACACGAATTTTCGGCGGCTCTGACTGGAAACCACTATGAGCCTCTACATGGTGATCGAGTCGTTCAAGGACGGCGATCCCGCGCCCATCTACGAGCGCTTCGCCGAGCGCGGGCGCATGATGCCCGAGGGGCTGCGCTACGTCTCGAGCTGGATCGACGAGCGGCTCCATCGCTGCTAC
The DNA here is from genome assembly GCA_016880395.1 of Candidatus Eiseniibacteriota bacterium. GTDB lineage: Bacteria > Eisenbacteria > RBG-16-71-46 > SZUA-252 > SZUA-252 > WS-9. The sequence continues at coordinate 4,319 of JAEHDN010000336.1, read as the reverse complement.
CAGGTGATGGAGACGGACGACCCCAAGCTCTTCGACGCATGGATCGCGAACTGGAGCGACCTCATGGATTTCGAGGTGTGCCGGGTGATCGGCTCGGACGAGGCGGCGCGGAGGGTGGCGGCGCTCAGGGCCGAGCGCGGGGACGGTTGAGCCGGTTCGCCGAGTACGAGCCCCGCTCCGGGAGCCGGGCTCGCATGCTCTCGCGAGACGACCTCCACATCCGCCCCGCCTCGAGCGACGACCTTCCCGCGCTCGCCGCGATCGCCGCGGAGCGGGAGGGCGACCCCGCAGCGAAGTGGCTCGAATCCCTCGAGCGCACGCTCGGGCGCGTCAACGCGGGCTCGGCGCTCCTCCTCGTCGCCACGGTCGTCGATGAGCCGGCGGCCTATGCCAAGGCGGAGCGCTACACGCCCGCCGAGCCTGCGCCTCGGAACGCGGCGCCGGGAGGCTGGTACCTCGCCGGCGTCGTGGTGCGTCCCGAGCACCGCCGCCGCGGAGTCGGCGCCGCACTCACCGAAGCGCGCCTCGACTGGATCTCGGGCCGCGCAAGGACCGCCTACTACTTCGCGAACGCTCGCAACCGCGCGAGCATCGATCTCCATGCCGCGCTCGGGTTCCGCGAGATCGCCCGCGACTTCCACCATCCGAACGCGCAGTTCGAGGGAGGGCTGGGGATCCTGTTCGCCGTCGACTTGAGCGGGCGCTCCTTCCTCACGACCGAGCGGCTCGCGTTCCGTCTCTGGCGGGAGGAAGATCTCGACCTGGCCGCGACTCTGTGGGGCGACCCGGAGGTCACCCGATTCATCGACGCGCGCCCCGGCCTCTCACGCGCGGAGGTAGAGGAGCGGCTCCATCGCGAGATCGCGACGCAGCGCGAGCACGAGATGCAGTACTGGCCGATGTTCCTGCGCGGCACCGAGGACCTCGCCGGTTGCTGCGGCCTCCGGCCTCACGACCCGGCGAGCCGCGTCTACGAGCTGGGCGTTCACGTGCGCCGCGCACACTGGAGGAAGGGGCTCGCATACGAAGCGAGCGAGGCGGTGATCGCGCACGCCTTCCTCGATCGCGAAGCCAGCGCGCTCTTTGCGGGGCATCACCCCGAGAACGTCGTCTCGAACCGGCTCCTCGTGCAGCTCGGCTTCCACCGTACCCACGAGGAGCTCTATCCGCCGACCGGCCTCATGCACCCCTCGTACCGGCTGGACGCTCCGCAGCCCCACGCCGTTCGAAGGGAATCATGAGCGCGCGGAAGATCAGCCACGCGAGCGCATCGGCGGCCAGGATGTACCAGGGCCACGGTCCCATGACGTCCAGGATCGAGGGTTGCGACGGCCTCGCCCGCAGGTAGAGGAAGTTCTCCCCGGCCCGCCAGTCGATCACCGCGATCACGACCGCGTAGGCGTTCGTGAACAGAAACGCACGCCAGTGGGCCCCCGGCCTCGGCCGGACGCCGAGGCCGAACGCGATCACGGCGGCGGAGATCGCGACCACGCCGTGGAGCGCGAAGAACGAGACGCAGCGGGTGTCGGGAAAGTCGCGGTCCACGTCGGGCATGAGCATCGCGATCACCGTTCCGGACAGTCCCCAGAAGTAGAGCAGCTCGCTCACGTCCTGCCGCTTCGTCGCGAGCGCCACGATCGCGAGGAGCACGGCGAAGTCGCAGAAGTGGAGCGGCAGTATGTCGATCCAGTCGAGCCCGCGCAAGGGCAGGGAATCGATCAGCGCGATCCCGAGCCCCGCGGTGAGGAACGCCGCGAGCCCCAGCCGGACCACGTTCGCCACGCCCGCCGAGCGGGGCTCGTGCCGGAGCAGGCGCACGAGCCCGACCGCGCACGCCGCGACGAGCGCGATGGCGATCCAGTGCTCGATCCCGAACCGCTCGAAGGGGCTCACATGGCGAAGCCTAGCCCATCACCGCGCCCAGATCTGCTCCCACCAGGGGACGGCTTCCTCCGGCTTCTCCCACTTCTCGCCCACCGCCATCCTCGATCGGGTTGCCTCGAGGCTGGCCCCGGTCAGCTCGCCGTAGTTGCGCGCCTCCGCCTCGCGGCGCTCCCAGACCGTCTTCCGGTAGGCGGTCATCTCGGAGCACTCGTCCGGTCCACGGTAGGGATGATGGATGACATAGCGGACCTGCCGGTTCTTGCGGTTCGCCGTCTCCTGGAGCTGAAGGTCCTCGGGGAAGCGTTTTCGGTCGTAGCGGACGTGGAGTCGCGTCAGCACGACCGGGACGAAGTCTCCGACCCATATGGCCCCCAGAGATCGAAGCTCCTGGGCGGTCAGCACGGGCGCAGAGCAGGGATCGCACGACACCCGGTTGGGCGTGACGACCCAGGCGTACTCGAGGAACACGACTCCGTCCCGCTCCTCTCCCTCCCGGCGCGAGAACACCGTGCGATAGAAGCTCGGGAAGTCCTCGCGGACGAACTCCGGCACATCCATGTCCGTGGGCACGGCGATCGTGCGGTAATTCGTGGTCTCCACCCGGCCGCGCCGCGTCAGCGTGAAGACGAGCATGTCCTGGGGTCCGGACGCGTTCGCCATCCCGAGCCGTAGCGGGAGCATGAATCGTGGTGATTCGTACGCGACCTGGATGGGGCGAAGATAATGGAACCCAAGGCGCTCCTGCTCCGTGACGTCGACCTTCGCGACGAAGAAGAACACGTGCTGTTTGATGTAGCTCTTGAGAACCTTCGTGGCCCCTTCGGGAATCCGATAGCCATTCGCGGTGAGCCACTCCTGGAGTGATCGGGCCTCCGATGCCGAGAGGATCACGATCTCGTACTCATCCACCTGATACTGGGCCTCGACCACGACCCCTGCTTTGAGCCCTATGGCATCCCCGCTGCCCTTGCGCATCGCGATCCTCAGCTCTCCCCCCACGTCCACCGTCTTCATCTGCACGGCAGGGCACGGATTCGGATCGTGGTACTCCACCAGCCTCGGGACCGAATAGACGTCGAGTCGATCCACCCAGGTCGAGTCGCCGATGTGGATCTGGCCGCGCTCCGGGACCACGGGAACCGGAACGACGACAGCGAATTCCTTGGGATCCCCTCGGTAGTCGCTCGCCATCGTGAGGACGGTGCGGTCGCCGTCCCGCGCGAGGACGACCTTCGACGACTGGTTGTAGATCCGCGCGTCCCCGCTCGCGACGTAGAAGCCGCAAAACGCCGCGGCGGGACGTGGCCCGGCCAGGGCCCATCCCGCCGCGATGACCGCTCCGCACGCGATCCAGCTCCGCGCTCGCCGCCCTCCCGCCGCCTTGGTTCCCCTCGTTCGTTGCATGCCACCTACCTCCGTGCCGGCCAGGCCGGAGAGGGGGAGGAGGGGGAAACCACGGGCCGCGCCGCGCGGCCCACACGCGCGCTGGAGCGCGCCTACCGGCTCAGTTCCGCCAGATCCGCTCCCACCAGTGCGCGCGCTCTTCGGGCGCGGAGCCGTCGGCCGCCAGGTTCATCTTGCGCCGGATCGAGTTCACGCTCCACCCCGTGAGGGAGGCGAGATTCTCGGCCTCCTGCCCATGGCGCGTGCGCAGCTCCCCTTTGTACGCGTCCCATCGTGGGCAGGAGTTGTCGCCGGCCCAGGCGTGATGGATCACGAAGCGTGCCTGGTAGTTCTGCTGGTCCCCTGTCTGCTGGAACACGAGGTCCTCGGGGAAGTGCGCGCGGTCGTAGCGCAAGTGGAGCCGCGTGATGAAGACCTGCTGGGACATCCCGGGCGGGACGAACCCGGGCGCGCCCGGCCGCACCGGGCGTCCCGGATCGGCGACCCACCAGACGCCGAGATCCCGCAGCTCCGTGGGCGAGAGCGGATCGGCGGCGCAGGGGTCGCACCATCCCATGTTCCACGCGTACTCGAGGAACACGGCCTCGCCGCGCTCCTTCCGGACCTGCTCGGCGAACATCGAGCGGTAGAAGTCCTCGAACTGGTCCTTCACGAACTCGGGGACGTCCATTCCTTCGGGGAGCCGGACCGTGCGGTAGTTCGTGGTCTCGACGCGCCCGTTCCTCGTGAGCGCGTAGACGAACAGGTCCTGGGCGCCATCGGCGTTGGCCATGCCCAGCCGGATCGGGAGCATGAACTTCGGCGACTCGTACGCGACCTGGATCGGTCGGAGGTACGAGTAGCCGAGCTTCGACTGCTCCTTCAAGTTCACCTTCGCGACGAAGAAGCGCATTCCCTGCTTGATGTACGCACCGAGCACGCGCGAGGCTCCGGCCGGGATGGTGTAGCCGTTCTCGGTGAGCCTTGTCTGGAGCCCGCCGCTCTGCTTCGCGGAGTGGATCACGATGTCGTACTCGCCGACCGTGTACTTC
>JAEHDN010000335.1 GCA_016880395.1 Candidatus Eiseniibacteriota bacterium | reverse complement strand
GCCTGTGGAGCCATGGCCCGCTCGATCGCTTCGACCAGGGCAGGCGGAGCGTCGGGGCACTCGTCCCGGAGCCGTGTCGAGGGGCCCGCCTCCGCTTCCGCGCGAAGGTCTTGGAGCGAGCGGGCCCGGAACGGAGCGCGACCGGTGAGCGCCCACCGTAGGGTCACGCCGACGGCATACTCATCCGACCGAGGCGTCGCCGCCTCCCCCGCCAGGAGTTCCGGCGCCATGAAGAGCGGCGTGCCAGAGGAGCGCCACGCCTCCCGGTCCGTGATCGAGGCGCGCTTCCCGAGACCAAAGTCCGTGAGCACGGTGCGTCCGTTCGGCCCCAGGACGATGTTTGCGGGCTTGATGTCGCGATGGACGAGACCCGCCGCAACGACTGAGTCGAGCGCGCGACAGAGGTCGATGCCGATCTTCGCCACTTCGGCCGCCGGCAGTGGACCGCGTCGATCGATCTCGCCCTCCAGCGTGGCTCCGTCGAGGAACTCCATCCACATCCCTAGGCGGCCCTGATGCGCCCCGATCCCATGGACGTTCACCACGCCCGAATGGCGGATGCGCGCGAGTGCGCGGGCTTCCTCGAGCAAGGCAGAATCATCGGACCCTTCCCTTCCCGCCGACGCAAGGAACTTGAGCGCCACCTCGCGCTGTAGCCACGGGTCCCACGCTCGCCAGACCTCGCCGCTGCTCCCCGCGCGCGCGAGCTCGAGGATCGTCAAATGTCCCCAGGGCTCCGGTTGCGGAACGTGGGGAGCTTCGACGGTTCCGGGTTCCGGCGGCTGCTGAAAGTCACGATGGGCCTCGGCGATCCGCTCGAGATCGTGAAGCGCCCGGGCGCTCGCCTTCAGACCGGGGTCCGAGATCTTCGAATCCGTCAGGGACCAATCGACCGACTCCTTGTCGTCGATGGAGCGGCAGGCTTCATCGAGGGGATCGTCGTCTCTCCCGCCGCGCGGCTCTTCTTCCCGGGAGACCGTCATCGGCCCTCCGCCTCGTGCGCCATGATGTCGGCGAGTTTTCGGAGCGCGCGCTGGAATGCCATTCGCGCGGCGTCCGGGGAGCTTCGACCCACGATCGCGGCGATCTCCTCGTGATCGAAGTCGAGCTCGATCCGGAGGTGGATCAGTCGGCGCTCCTCCTCGGAGAGCCGTTCGAGCGCGCGCTCGTACCGCTCCGCCAGATCCGAGCCGATCGCGAGCTCGAGGGGCGAGGGGGTTGCCGCAGTGAGTATCTCGGGAATCTCGCCCGTACCCTGCCACCTCCGAGCCCTGCGGATCTGATCGTGGATCCGATTCAGGACGGCCCTTCGGACGTATCCCTCAAAGGCGCCGGGGCCCTCGCTCTCGATCAGATCGATGCGTTGGATCGTCCGGACCAGGGTCTCCTGAACGAGGTCGCTCGTGTCGAGCAGGGAACGTGCGAAGGAAGGGAGTCGACCGCTGGCCCACCGCAAGAGGCGCGGCTGGTACCGTTCCATGAGTTGATCCAGCGCGGACCGGTCTCCGCCCTTCGCCTGCTTGACCAACTCACCGGTGATCCGAAGCGAACCATCGTCCCGCGGCGCCATGGGGCGCCATTTTCCCCCGGAAGCGCGGTACGGCGCAAGGGTTCGGCGGATACCGGAATACCCGTGCGTGGGCAGAAGGATCTGGCTTGTCGACCACGGCCATCCTCGACCCGACCATCCCGTCTCGGCGGGTACACCTCCACAGACGCCCGAGAGGGCCGGGCCGAACGCCGGCTCGAGTGGAAAGTCGGAAACGGGGGGTAAGCCTTTACTTCTTCGGGGCCCGCTTCGGCTGGTCGGGAGGAGGCACCGCGGAGATCCCGGGGCGGTGCGCGCCTCCGTTCCCCGGCGCGCCACGGCCGCGTACCGCGCGGCGACCGCGCGGCGCGGGCCAGCCCTCGCGGTCCCAGCGCACGACGAGGTCCTCGAGGACGTCTCCGACGTGCTCCACCACGCGCTGCCAGAACTCGAGCGCGCGCTTGGTGTGGAACACGGGATCGCTCCGCCGGCCGCCGTAGAAGATGAGCGATCCCGGCGTGGGGAACGCGACGAGGGAGTCCCGGTGCTCGAAGGCGAGCGACGGATCCCACCGATCCGGAAAGACCTGGTCCGGCGCGATCGCGAGCATGGCCGCGGTCTCGTCCGAGCCCGCGTGACCGCCGGGAACGCCCAGCACCTCCTCGCTCACCGCGCGGCACTCGGTCCACCAGGAGAAGATCGCGACGTACACCCCCGTCTCCTCGTGCACGGCGCGGGCTGCCTCCTTGAGCGCCTCGGTGTTCCCGCCGTGTCCGTTCATGAGGATGATGTTCGAGAAGCCCTGATGGCTCATCGTGGTCATCACCGCCGCGACGTAGTCGGTGAACGGGCGCGCGGCCACGTGCGTGCCCCCCGCGAGCGCGCCGAGGTGTGCCGTGACCCCGTACGGGATCGTGGGGGCGACCATGGCGTTCAGCCGCTCGGCCACCGCCTCGCTCAGCCGCGCCGGGATCTCGTTGTCGGTACCGAGGCTCGTGATGCCATGAGCCTCGAGCGTGCCGACGGGCAGGAGGAGCGTGTGACTGCGGCGCGGGACCTCCTCCCCCATCTCCATCCAGTTGAGTCGGGACAGCCGGCGCTCGCCGGTCCGGGAGCGGGATCGTCGTGGGCTCATCGACACCTCCAGTGCGGGACCAAGCGCCGCGTCATGTCTTGGGTGGAATGGACGGAGAGTCCGTGAGATGCGACGCGAGCCAGGTCGCCGCCGCGACCACGTCGGCGCGGGTCAGCTCGTGCCCCGCCTCCTGCTCCGCCACCGTCACGTCCGCGCCCGCCCTGCGGAGCAGCGTGGCCAGACGCTCCGCCATCCTGGGACCCGCCATCGGATCGAAGCGCCCGGAGGAGAGAAGCACCGGCACGCCCGCGAGCGACGGAAGCTTCTCCGGCTCCAGGGGTACCATCGCGCGGAAAAGGATCGCCCCTTGCAGCACGCGCGGGCGAAGGAGGAGCAGGCTCGCGGCGATGTTCGCACCGTTCGAGAACCCGACCGCGACCATCCGCCGCCCGTCCAGGCCGTAGCGCTTCACCGCAGCGTCGACGAAGTCTCCCAGCTCGTGCGTGCGCCGCCGCAGGTCCTCGAGGTCGAAGACACCCTCCGCGAGCCTGCGGAAGAACCGGGGCGCGCCGTGCTCGATCACGTTGCCGCGCGGGCTCAGAAGCGCCGCTTCGGGATCGAGCATGCGGCCCAGGGAAACGAGGTCGTTCTCATCGCCTCCCGTGCCGTGGAGGAGGAGCAGAACGCGCGCATCGGCCCGCTCGGACGGCTCGAACCGGTGCGCGTGCCCTAGGTCGTCCACGCGCCGGCCGTCAGGTGGTGGAGAGCTGGAGGGGCGGGAGCGCGGACTCGATCTGGTGTCGCGACGACTCGAGCCAGGGCGGGAGGACGAGTGTCTCGCCGAGATGCGCGCGGTCCTCGTCGACCGCGAACCCGGGTCCATCGGTGGCCAGCTCGAAGAGCACGCCACCCGGCTCGCGGAAGTAGACCGACTGGAACCAGAACCGGTCGATGACGGGCGTCGGCTGCGCGCCGGCCGCGAGCACGTCCGTGCGGACCTGGAGCTGGTGCGCCTCGTCGCGCACGCGCCAGGCGAGATGGTGGACGGCTCCCCGCCCCCACATGCCCCGCCGCTCGCCCGGGGTCTCGCGGATGTCCACGTGTCCGGAAGCGCCCGCGAACCCGTATCGTGTCCAGCCCCGCTCCTCACCCCTCTGCTCGAAGCCGAGCACATCTTGGAGGAAGGCGGCGGTCGGTACCCCCTCGCGCTCCCAGAGGCGCGCGCCATCGAGCCCGCGGACCTGATGCTCGCCCGGAACGGGGCTTTCATCCCACGGCGTCGATGTCACGCGGGGAGACGCCGGCTCGACGAGCGCGAGCGCGAGGCCGTGCGGGTCCGTCACGGGCAGCGCCTTGTCGCCGAAGCGGTCCTCGATCGGGCCGAGCTTGGCTCCGTAGCGCTCGAGCCGCTGACTCCAGAAGGCGAGGCTCCCGGCCGGAACCTCGAGCGAGACCTCGACCGCTAGCCCGTGCCCCATGCGTGGAGGCGCGAGGTCGGACCAGGGGAAGAAGGTGAGATCGGTGCCGGGGTTTCCCTCGGCGTCCGCGTAGAAGAGGTGGTACGTGCCCGGATCGTCCTGGTTCACCGACTTCTTGACGAGCCGCATGCCGAGCACGCCCGCGTAGAAGTCGAGATTCTCCTGGGCGGGGCCGGCGATCGCCGTGATGTGGTGGAGACCGTGGACCCCGTTCGTGGATCGAGCCATGCGAGGCATTGTATCCTGACTGGGGATTCCTTCACAGAGGGGGGTGCGTATGGCCACGGTCCGCTATCTGGTGCATGACGTTGGGGCTGCGGTCGACTTCTACGTCGGCGCGCTCGGCTTCGAGCTGGTAGAGCGCTTCGGCCCAGCCATCGCGATCCTGGGTCGAGGGGATCTGACCCTCTGGGTCGCCGGTCCCGTGGCCTCGGCCGCCAGACCGATGCCCGACGGCCGGAAGCCCGAGCCAGGCGGCTGGAACCGCTTCGTGATCGAGACGGAGGATCTCCCGGGCCTGGTCGCGACGCTGCGCGCACACGGAGTGCCGTTCCGGAACGAGATCGTGGAGGGACCAGGCGGCAAGCAGATCCTCTGCGAGGATCCGTCCGGCAACGTGGTGGAGCTGTTCCAGCCGGCGAACGACTAGGTCATCTCGCCCGTCGACGCAGTGACCTGGACACGGGTGAGCTCCGCTACGGGCACCGGCGCGGGCAGCCGATGCGCGGAGACCGCCTTCAACACGCCCATCGCATCGGTGTATGTCGGAAGCGCTTCCCCGCGCCGATCCGACTTCTCTGCCGTAAGCGCGATGTCGTTGAGCGAGAGGATCCCTTGCAGCGTCCCCGTGCGATCGACCACCGGGATGCGCCGCACCTGCGCTTCGGCCATCCGGTGCGCGGCGGCGCGAACGCTGTCGCTCTGCCCGACCGTGTAGACCTTCCCGCCGATCAGGTCGCGCACGAAGAGATCGTCCGTGCTCGCGTGCCGCGTCGCGGCGGCCATGCAAACGTCGCGGTCGGTGACCACGCCCACGAGATCCCGTGTGCCGGGCTTCACGACCGGAACGATGCCGCAATCGCGCCGCCACATGATCATGGCGGCGTCGGTGAGGGTGGAGTCGGGCGTGCAGACCTCGACATCCCGGGTCATCAGATGTTCGACGTTCATGACAGGCTCCTTCCAGGGCATTCGTGCCCTTCGTGCTACGCGGGAGCCCCCGACAACGCGGGCTGGCGCCGCGTCATGTGCTCGGGTTTCCCGTGTTCCATCCACCGCGCGAGGCGCGCGGGCGTTCCGAGATCGGTCCAGCCGCAGGCGGGCATGGGGAGGAGCCGCACCCACGGAGCGACGTGCTCGAGCACGTCGCGCGAGAAGTCCATCACGGGCAGGTTGGCGTAGATCGACGTGAGCCGGTCGCCGGGCTCTTGCGACGCCGGCGCCAGCGTGTGGAAGAGCTGGGGCTGGGCGCGCTCGTACATGGCGAGGAGCGCGCGCCCGCTCGCCACGAGCATGAACGTGCTCCAGTAGGCCCCGCGGCGCTGCAAACGGCGCGCGCGAGAGAATCCGGGCTTCTCCTCGAAGGCGAGGATCGGCTTCGTCCCGTCGGGGGCGACCTGGCCGCATTCCACCCATCCGTACTCGGGATCGGCGGACTCGGGCGTGGCTCCGAGCAAGAGCGCCTGTCGTCCCCCCTGCGCCAGGGTGAACGCCGTGGACAGACGCTCCATCACCACGTCCTCGTTCTCCACCGCATGGTCCGCCGGCAGGAGCGCAACCGTGGAGTGGGGATCCCGCCGGAGAACCCGGAGCAGAGGCAGGAGCACGCCGGCCGCGGTTCCGCGGTCGAGCGGCTGCACGACGACGTTGCTGGACGGGAACGAGCGGAGCTGCGACTCCCAGTGGGCGCGGTGCTCCGCGGCCACGACGGCCATCACGCGCGTCGCGGTGGTGAGCTTGCGGGCCCGGCGGAGCGCCAGGCGGATCATGGGCACGCCGCCACCACCCGACCAGTACTGCTTGGGAATGGTGACGCCTTTCTCGTTGAGCGTCAGATCGCGCACGCGCGTTCCACTGCCTGCGGCGAGCACGATCACCCAGCGGCGTGATGCCATGCTCCCCCGTAATGCACCCCCCGCGCCATGCGGGGCCCGAAAGGCGATAAAGCATGTCGTTCCCGGCTAAGTCACGTAATTGCAGCGGGGGGCGGCAGTTAGTTGAGCTGCCTTAACTCGCTGGACGCGCGTGGCGGACGTGCAGCTCGTCTGACATATTGGCGCGGTCCCCGGCCGGAAATGGCAGGCGCACCTTCGATTGCGCCCGGCCGGGGCTTTCGATAGGATTCGACGCGCTTGTCCCGACATCGTCTCCAACCCCCTGGAGCCACGTCCTGACCTCACCCTCTCCGATCGAAGAGCTGAGACGCCGCAAGGCAGCGGTCCTGGCCGGCGGCGGCGAAGAGCGGGTCGCCAAGCTCCACGCCGAGGGCCGGCTCACGGCCCGCGAGCGCGTCGAGCTGCTCCTCGATCCGGGCTCCTTCCAGGAGACCGGCGTCTTCGTCGAGCACCGCACAACGGACTTCGGCATGGCGGAGCGCCGTGTGCCCGGCGACGGGGTCGTCTCCGGCTACGGGCAGATCGACGGACGGCTCGTCTTCGTCTTCGCGCAGGACTTCACGGTCTTCGGCGGCACACTCTCCGAGGAGAACGCGAAGAAGATCTGCAACGTGATGGACCTCGCGCTCGAGGCCGGCGCACCGGTCATCGGCCTGAACGACTCCGGCGGCGCCCGCATCCAGGAAGGCGTGCAATCGCTCGGCGGCTACGCGGAGATCTTCCTCCGGAACACGCTCGCCTCCGGCGTCGTTCCGCAGATCTCGGCGATCATGGGACCCTGTGCGGGCGGCGCGGTCTACTCCCCGGCCATCACCGACTTCGTCCTCATGGTCGAGGGCACGAGCCACATGTTCGTGACCGGCCCCAACGTGATCAAGACCGTCACCAACGAGGACGTCACGTTCGAGGATCTGGGCGGGGCGATGAGTCACAACTCGAAGAGCGGCGTGGCCCACTTCGCCGTCCCGGACGACGAGGCGTGCCTCGCGGCCATACGCCGCCTCCTGTCGTTCCTGCCGCAGAACAACGTCGACGACCCGCCCCGGCTCCAGGCGACCGATCCGCCCGACCGCATGGATCCGAAGCTCAACGACATCGTCCCGGCCGAGCCGAACAAGCCCTACGACACGAAGGAGATCATCCGGCTGGTCGTGGACGACGGCGACTTCTTCGAGGTGCACGAGCACTACGCGAGAAACATCGTGGTCGGATTCGCGCGGCTCGACGGCCGCCCGATCGGCATCGTCGCGAACCAGCCGGCCGCGCTGGCCGGCGTGCTCGACATCAACTCCTCGGTGAAGGGGGCTCGCTTCGTACGCTTCTGCGACGCGTTCAACATCCCGCTCGTGACCTTCGAGGACGTCCCCGGTTTCCTCCCCGGCACGCAGCAGGAGTGGGGCGGCATCATCCGCCACGGCGCGAAGCTCCTCTACGCCTACTGCGAAGCCACCGTGCCCAAGCTCACGGTCGTGGTGCGCAAGGCCTACGGCGGCGCCTACGACGTCATGTCGTCGAAGCACATCCGCGGGGACTACAACGTCGCCTGGCCCGGCGCGCAGCTCGCGGTCATGGGCGCTGAGGGAGCGGTGAGCATCGTCTATCGCAAGGAGATCGAGCAGGCCAAGGATCCCTCCGCGGCGCGCGCGAAGCTGATCGAGGAGTACAATGACAAGTTCGCGAATCCGTACGTCGCCGCGGGACTCGGCTACCTCGACGACGTGATCGAGCCTCAGGAGACGCGGCCGCGGCTCATCCGCGCGCTCCGCATGCTCGCGCACAAGCGACAGACACTGCCCCCCAAGAAGCACGGCAACATCCCGCTCTAGGACCGGGATCCGGAGCCCCGACATGCCCACCCCCGCGAAGCGCTCCACCTCCAGACCGAGGGCCGCCAAACCGAACGCTCCGAGTGCGGCGAAGCGGGATACCTCGAAGGCCGCCAAGACCTCGTCTCCCATCCGGAGCGTGCTCGTCCTCAACCGAGGCGAGATCGCGATCCGCATCTGCCGCACGCTCCGTGAGATGGGACTTCGATCGGTGGCGGTGTTTTCCGACGCGGATCGGGACGCGCCGCACGTGTTCGCGGCCGACGTCGCGTACCGCATCGGCCCGGCCCCCGCATCGCAGAGCTATCTCGATGCCGCGCGCGTGATCGAGACCGCACGCGCGGCCGGCGCAGACGCCATCCATCCCGGGTACGGCTTCCTCGCGGAATCGGCCGACTTCGCGGAGCGGGTGGAGCAGGCCGGGCTCGTCTGGATCGGACCGAGCCCCGCGGCGACCCGTGCGCTCGGAGACAAGGTGAGCGCGCGGGCTCTCGCGATCCGCTCGGGAGTCCCCGTGCTCCCCGGCACCGAGGGTCCCGTGAGCGACCCGGCGGAGCTCCGGCGAGCGGCGGATACGATCGGCTACCCGGTCGTGCTCAAGGCCGCGGCCGGCGGGGGCGGCAAGGGCATGCGCCGCGTGAACGCCGCCGCGGAGTTCGAGCAGGCGGTGCGTCTCACGCAGGGCGAGGCTCGCGGCGCGTTCGGCGACGACCGGCTCTACCTCGAGCGATGGCTCGAGCGTCCGCGACACATCGAGGTGCAGATCCTCGCCGACCGCCACGGGACCGTGCTCGCGCTCGGCGAGCGGGACTGCTCGGTGCAGCGGCGGCATCAAAAGGTGGTCGAGGAGACTCCGTCCCCCGCGCTCGACCCGGCGCGACGCAAGGAGCTCCTGGGACTCGCCGTCGCGGTCGCCAAGGCGGGTGGATACACCAACGCCGGCACGGCGGAGTTCCTCATGGACCGCCAGGGCCGCTTCTACTTCCTCGAGATGAACGCGCGGCTCCAGGTGGAGCACCCGGTCACCGAGATGGTGCTCGGCCTGGACCTCGTGCGCGAGCAGATCCGGATCGCGCAGGGAGAGCGGCTCGAGCTGACGCAGGCGGACGTGCGGCCCGAGGGAGCCTCGCTCGAGTTCCGCGTCTACGCCGAGGATCCCGATCAGGGCTTCCTCCCCGACGCGGGCACCGTGACCCGGCTCGAGCTGCCGTCCGGCCCGGGCGTGCGCTGCGACTTCGGCGTTCGATCGGGCGGGGCCGTGCCGGTCCACTACGATCCGCTCGTTGGCAAGATCATCGTCTGGGCCTCCGACCGTCCGCGCGCGATCGCGCGCGCACGCCGCGCGCTCCGCGAGTCCGCGCTCGAGGGGATCCGCACCACGCTTCCCTTCCATCGCTGGCTCCTCGAGCAGGAAGCCTTCGTCCAGGGCGACTACGACACGAGCTTTCTCGCCCACAACTTCCGGCGCGCCGATCCGGCGGACCGCGCTCGGGCGGAGGAGGACGCGGCCGTGCTCGCCACCCTGTTCGCGGAGATCGAGGCGAGGCGGCCCGTGCTGGACGCGGCTCCCGCCAGGGACGCCTCGCAGCCGAGCGTCACGGCGGACGACGGTGGGGATCGGCGGCCCATGACGACCCCCTCGGTTACAACCACGAGCCGCTGGCGCGCGGCGCTCTCCGGATTCCGGACCGGCACGACGGGCGGGCGCCGATGAGCGTGGTGCTGAGCCGGGACGGGCAGGATCTCGCGGCCGAGGTGACGCCGAACGGCGAGGGGTACGTCGTCTCGATCGACGGGCGCGAGCATCGGGTCGAGGGCGTCTTCGGCGCCGCGATGCGGGTGCGAATCGACGATCGCCCCATCGAGGCCGCGGTACGGCGGCAGGGGCTCGACCTCGTGGTCCAGCTCGAGGGCCGAACCTACGTCTACCGCACCCGCGATCCGCGCGCTCCCAGGGTGACGCGCCGGGGGGGCGGCGCCGATCAGGCGCGCGGCGAGCTGCATGCGCCGATGCCCGGCCTGGTCGTCGAGATCATGGTCGAGGAGGGGGAAGTCGTCGAGGCGGGACAGCCGATCGTCGTCGTCGAGGCGATGAAGATGCAGAACGCGCTCACGGCGCCCCTCGCGGGTCGCGTCGCGGCGGTGCGCGGCGCCGCGGGGAGCAGCGTGGAGTCGGGAGCGCTCCTCCTCACCATCCGCCCCGAGGAGGGCTGACGTGACGCCCGCGCCCGGCCTGCCGGGCGAGCCGCCCTACCTCCGCGGCATCCACCCGTCGATGTACCGCTCGCGCCTCTGGACCATGCGCCAGTACGCGGGCTTCGGCACGGCCGAGGCGTCGAACGAGCGGTACCATTACCTCCTCTCGCGCGGTCAGACGGGCCTCTCGGTCGCGTTCGATCTCCCCACGCAGATGGGCTACGACTCCGACCACGCGCGCGCCGAGGGCGAGGTGGGGCGCGTGGGGGTCGCGATCTCCACCATCGAGGACATGGAGCGGCTCCTCGAAGGCATCCCGCTCGACCAGGTGAGCCTCTCCATGACCATCAACGCGACGGCGATGATCCTCCTCGCGCTGGTCGTCGCGGTGGCGGATCGCCGCGGCATCCCGCGCGCGAAGCTCTCCGGCACGGTGCAGAACGACGTGCTGAAGGAGTACATCGCCCGCGGCACGTACATCTATCCTCCGGGGCCGTCGCTCAAGATCGCGACCGACCTGTTCGAGTTCGGCGCGTCGGAGGTGCCGCAGTGGAATACGATCTCGGTGAGCGGCTACCACATCCGCGAGGCCGGCTCGACGGCGGTGCAGGAGGTCGCGTTCACGCTCGCGGACGGGCTCGAGTACGTTCGCGCCGCGGTGGACCGCGGTCTGGCCGTCGACCGATTCGCACCGCGGATCTCCTTCTTCTTCAACGCTCACAACGATCTCCTCGAGGAGATAGCCAAGTTCCGCGCCGCCCGCCGTCTCTGGGCGAAGCTCATGGAGGAGCGCTACCATCCGACGGATCCCAACTCGCTCAAGCTCCGCTTCCACGCGCAGACGGCGGGCGTGACCCTGACGGCGCAGCAGCCGCACAACAACATCGCGCGCGTCGCCATCCAGGCGATGGCCGCCGTGCTGGGCGGATGCCAGTCGCTCCACACGAACTCCTTCGACGAGGCGATCTCACTCCCCAGCGAGGAGGCCGCGACGACGGCCCTCCGCACGCAGCAGATCCTCGCCTGGGAGACCGGCGTGCCCGACACGGTGGATCCGGTTGGAGGAGCCCCCGCCATCGAGGAGCGCACCGATCGGATCGAGCGCGAGGCGCACGCCGAGATCGTGGCGATCGAAGCCATGGGCGGCGCGGTCCGCGCGATCGAGGCCGGATATCAGGCGCGCGCGATCGAGCGGAGCGCCTACGACGCGCAGCTCGAGATGGAGCGCGGCGAGCAGGTCGTGGTGGGGGTGAATCGCTTCGGCGATCGGGAGGACACGGCGAGGCCGACCTTCACCCTCGACAAGCGGCTCGAGGCGCAGCAGCGGGACCGCGTTCGCGCGTTCAAGGACGCCCGCGATGCGAAGCTCGCGCAGCACGGACTCGAGATGCTCGAGGCGGCCGCCCGGCGCGAGCTCAACCTGGTCCCGCCGGTCATCGACGCTCTCAAGGCGGGCGGCACCCTCGGGGAGATCAGCGACGTGCTCCGGCGCGTCTACGGAACCCATGACCCGCGGCCCTGAGCGCACGCGCCGCGGGCGCGCTTCCAAACTCGGGGGGAACCCGACATGAACCTGTTCCAGGCCGCCATCCTCGGCGCGGTGGAGGGGCTCACCGAGTTCCTCCCCGTCTCCTCCACCGGGCATCTCATCCTCGCGGCCCACGCGATGGGCCTCGTCGGGGGCGAGATGAACGCGTTCGAGATCGTGATCCAGGCGGGCGCGCTGCTCGCGGTCGTGTGGCTCTATCGCGACCGCGTCCTGAGCCTCTTCACCGGCCTCGCCCAGCCGGGCTCGCGCGGCCGCGCGCTGCTCGTCAAGCTGATCGTCGCCTTCCTCCCGGCGGCGCTCGTCGGCCTCGCGACGCACAAGTGGATCAAGGCGCACCTCTTCGGGCCCCGCCCCGTCGCGATCGCGCTGATCGCCGGCGGGCTCCTCATCCTGTTCGTCGCGCGGTGGATGCGCGAGCGAGATCGCACGCCGGGCGTGAAGCCGCGGTTCGGCCTCGACGATCTCCCGCTCTCTGCGGCATTCCTCATCGGTCTCGCGCAGTGCTTCTCGCTCTGGCCCGGCACCTCGCGCGCCATGGCGACCATCCTCGCCGCGCTCGTGCTGGGCGCCACGCCCGTCGCGGCGGCGGAGTTCTCCTTCCTCCTCGCGCTCCCCACGCTCGGCATGGCGACGCTCTTCGATCTGGTCCAGCACCACGAGGAGCTGACCGGCCCCGCGATCGGCGGCCCGGGTCCGCTCGTGGTCGGGCTCGTCGTCTCCGCGATCGTCGCCGTGATCGCGATCCGCGGATTCCTCCGCTACGTGACGCGGCGCGGGCTCGAGCCCTTCGGCTGGTACCGGATCGCGCTCGGCGCCTTGGTGATCGTCCTGCTCTGGCACCACGGCGGCCGGGGCGCGGGCGCGGGAGCCCCGTGACGGCCGATCCCGCGATCCTCGGCCTCGCGCACGTCGGGATCGCGGTCCACTCGCTCGATCCGGCGGTCGCCGCGTGGTCACGACTCGGGTTCACGCTCGAGAGCACCGAGATCCTCGAGTCCATGCACCTCCGGATCGCCTTCCTACGCGGAGGATCGTCCCTGCTCGAGCTGCTCGAGCCGACCTCACCCGAGTCCACGGTCTCCCGGTTCCTCGAGCGCCGGGGCGAGGGCATCCACCATCTCTCCTTCCTCGTTCCCGACATCGACGCCGCACTCCGACACGCGTCCGAGGTCGGTCTCGACCTCGTCGACAAGACCCCGCGTTCCGGAAGCCACGGCACGCGCATCGCGTTTCTCCACCCCCGGTCGCTCGGGGGCGTCCTGGTTGAATTCTGCGAACGGAGGACTCCATGAGCCCAATCCATCGCTCCCGCGCGGCGCGCATCCTGGCCGCGGCCCTCGTGCTTCTGGCGATCACCGCCACCTACGCATGCGCGCAGAAGAAGAGCCTCTCCCACCCCTACGCCTACCTCGTCGGGGACGACGTGGCCACGCGCATGTCGGGAATCCTCCGCGTCGTGGCGGGACTCGAGGCGAGCACCCTGGTGTACTACGATCGGAAGGACAGCCGAATCGTGGCCAACGTGGTCGGAAGCGCCTCGGACGTGCCCGGCGCCGAGCGCGAGCTGGACAGCTTCCTCCAGTCCGTGCGCCAGTTCGTCTTTCCGTACGCCAAGCGGCAGCACGGGCTCGACCTGTCCGACACCGACGTCACCCTCGTCTACTACAACGACGGCGGCGAAGGGGGCGCGCCCTACGAGGTCGTGCGGCGCGAAAACGGCGCGTACAAGCCGGCGCCGGGCGCGGCCACGGGCGGGCCCGACAGCTCGGCCGGCCCCGAGGCCGCGGGCGGGACCGACTAGCATCCACAAGGAGTGACGCGATCGCACGCACCGCTGCCGCCCTGCTCCTCTGCCTCGCGACCTGCGGCTTCACGCACGGACCCCTCGTGCCCGGCCCGGGAGCGGGGATCCGCACGACGGCGCCTCCCATGGTGCGGCCACTGCGGGAGGACGTCTCGGTCGTCCCCATCCTGACGGTCGGCGACACCCTCGCGGTGTCGGACACCGCGACGGTTCCGTACGTCTTCCCGCCGATGCCGGCCGGGCTCGGCGTGCTGCCGACGAATCCCGGGATTGCCGAGATCTACGTCACGCACGAACTGCCGTGGGATCCGTACATCGGCGGCGCGCGCGTGTCCCGCATCGCGATCGACGTCCGGAATACGGGCGCGCTCGCCGGCGACCTGCTCATCGAGGGCCAGGACGGCTACTCCCGCTTCGGCGCCGCCACCGTCGGGGCGGCGCGTGACGGATTCCTCGTCCCCAAGTTCCTCGTCGGCGAGCAGGCGATCGACGGCCCGGGACACGGCCTCGCGGCGGCCGTCGACACGCGCGACGGAACGGTCACGAACCTTCCCTGGCTGGGCCGCTTCGCCCACTCCGGGTCCGCCGTCGTGACGACGTCGACCGGCCGCATGGCGCTCGTGCTGACCGAGGACGACCTGCCGGGCGAGTCCCAGCTCTACCTCTTTCTCGCCGACAACGACACGGCTCTCCTCCAGGGCCGCGGACAGCTCTACGTCTTTCGCGCCGATCCCGGACGGGACAACACGCGGCTCAGCTCGCGCGCGGGGCGGTCGCGGTCCATCGCCGGCTCGTTCGTTCCGATCGACGCGACGTTCGGGAACGACTGGGCATCCTCGGATCGGATCGAGGCGCGCGCGCAGGCACTCGGCTGCATGAACTTCGTGCGGCTCAAGGACGCGGCGACCGACCGGAGCCAGCCCAACACGTTCTACTTCTCGGACGCGGGCGAGGCCGGCTTCTTCGACCCGAGGACGGGCCGGGCCGTGACGGGCGGAGGGCGGATCTACCGGGTGGAGCTGGATCCGTTCGACCCGACACGCGTGAGCGAGCTCCGCGTGATCCTGGACGCCGACGAGGGGGACGACGTGTACCGGCCGGACGGCCTGGCGGCGGACCCGCGGTATCTCTGGATCCAGGAGGATCCGGGCGGAGTGCGCGGGCTCCACCCCGCGCGCATCCTGCGCTACGACATCGATACCCGCCGGCTCGACCTCATGGCCGAGTGCGTGGAGCTGGACGCGAAGGGGGCGATGCTGTCGGAAGGCGTGGGGGGCGTGTGGAAGACCGCGGGGATCGTGGATGCGAGCGACGTCTTCGGGGCGGACACGTGGCTCATCGCGGTGCAGGCGCCCAACCAGAAGCAGGACTATCCCTGGACCAACCTCGGGAGCGGGCAGATCCTCCTGCTCCGCGGGCCCGGATGGACTCCGCCCAAGCCCAAGAAGCCGAAGGGAAGCTGAGCCCTACTGGCCGCCCTCGTCGGGCGGTGGGGGCGGAGGAGGAGGCGTGTTCTCCTCCGTGTTCGCGCGCGGCGTGATCAGATCGTCCGCGGGCGGGAGGGTCAAGCCGCTCGGCGGGGACGAGGCGCCCGAGACCTGGGCCGCACCCGCGCGCTCGTACTGGATCTGGAGCTGCGTGCGGACGTGCTTCGGGGTGCGTACGGAGTAGCCGTTGTCGAGCAGGAGAACCACGTGGCCGTCGGGCAGGTCCTGATCGATCGTGATCGTGCGGAGACGCTTCGATACGAAGAACGCCCCCGACTTGTCGCCCCCCCGTTTCTTCAGCCAGTTCTGGTACTCCGGTCCGCGGAAGAGGCGCACGATGATGTCCCCCTTCCGGTCCGCGATGTTCACCGTGCCGAGCAGGTGAATGGCGCGGGCCCCTGGGGGATTCGTGGGCAGGTCGAGCGCGAAGAACTCAGCCGGCCCGACCATGAAGATGGAGTCGACGACCTCGGCGACATAGCGATTCGGCGCGGATCCCGCCGCGGGCGCACCCTGCGCGAGCGCGGGCGCCGCTTGTAGAACGGCGGCCGCCAAGGCCAAAGCGAAGAACACGCTTCGACCGCCGACGCGAGCCTGGTCCATGACGATCCCTCCCTGTCCGGCCGTCGCGAGTCGCGACGGCCCGCCGTGGAGTCGGGCGTAGGTCACTCGACTCCCTTGGGCTCGTACTCCCGGAACAGCTTGCCCCACCCTGTCTTCATGATCGACCGTTTTCGCCCCTTCCCCACCATCGGATACCAGTACACGTCGTGGTAGAGCCGGCTGGCCGCATACGACCACGGAACCAGGGGGCTCCTCAAGAGGAACCCCTCCAGGGGCTTCAAGGGTCCGTGGTAGATCAGCTTCTGGCCCTTGCTGGCGAAGGTGTTCTCGTTCCTGGAATAGCCCAGATTGACGTCCGACACGTCGTCCCCGACGAGGTCGATCTCCCTCGGATCGCCCTTCCCCAGACCGGCCTCGTGGGCCAGACGGATGAACTTGATCGTCATCGGATCGAACCCCATGAGCCTGGCCGCCGTCGCGTCGATGGCGACCTGGT
>JAEHDN010000334.1 GCA_016880395.1 Candidatus Eiseniibacteriota bacterium | reverse complement strand
CCGCCCGATGGGCGAGCGCGAGGACCTGCTCGCGCGAGCGCTGGAGCGAGCTCCCGGGCGAGTGGATCTGGAGCACGCCATGGAGCTGGTCGACGCTCCGGCGGCACCTGAGCACCCACGCGCCCAGGCCGCGTCCGAGGCAGTCGTCGAGCTCGTCCACGCGCCGCCGGCCGTCGCGGATCATTCGGTCGGGCTCACGAAGGGCGTGATGATGTCGCATCCCGTCGAGGTGCGCCTTGGCCTCGCGCAGCTCCCGCCGGAGACGCTCGCGCGCGTGCTTCGAAATCTTCTCGAGCGCCCCGCAGACCTCGTCGCGGCTCGGAGCGACGAGCTGGGCCGCGTGGGTCGGCGTGGCCGCCCGCACGTCCGCAGCCAGATCGGCCAGCGTGAAGTCCGTCTCGTGCCCGACGGCCGAGACGACCGGGATGCGCGACCCTGCGATCGCGCGCACGACCGCCTCCTCGTTGAACGCCCAGAGGTCCTCGATGGATCCCCCGCCGCGCCCCGCGAGGATCACGTCGACGCCTCCCCACTCGTTGAGGAGTCCGATCGCCGCCGCGATCTCGAGGGCCGCGCCCGTTCCCTGGACCGCGCTCGGCGCCACGACCACCCGCACGTAGGGCGCGCGCTGCCGGAGGATGCGCAGCATGTCCCGGATGGCCGCACCCGTGGGCGAGGTCACGATGCCGATGCGGGTCGGATAGGGGGGCAGCAGGCGCTTGCGCTCCTGGCGGAAGAGCCCCTCGGCCTCGAGCGCGCGCTTGAGTGCGTCGAAGCGCGCCTGGAGCGCGCCCAGCCCGACGGGCGCCACCCGCTCCGCGACGAGGGAGAGCGAGCCGCCCGTCGCGTAGTACTCGAGCCGGCCGTCCACCTGGACCTCGACGCCGTCCGCGAGGGACGCATGGCTCGCGCGGACGCGGCTCTTGAACAGCGACACCCTGAGGCGCGCCTTGTCGTCCTTGAGGTCGAAATAGATGTGCCCGCTCGACTGGCGCCTGAGATTCGTGATCTCGCCTTGAACCGAGATGCTCCCGAAGCTGTCCCCCAGCGTCCAGTGGATGGCCTGCGCGATCTCGGTGACCGTGTAGACGCGCGGCTCCCCTTCCCGGAGATCCATCTGGGCTGCGGCGATGCGGGGGCTCACGCGCGCTCCGCCGCGGCCTCGGCTGCATCGGCCAGGTTGCGGAGGAGCACGGCCACGGTGAGCGGGCCGACGCCGCCAGGCACCGGCGTCACGGCGGATGCGACGCGGCTCACGGGCTCGTAGTCGACGTCGCCCTCGAAACGTGGCCCGCCCGCCGGCGGGTTCTCGATCGCGTGGATCCCAACGTCCACGACCACGGCGCCCTGGCGCACGTGCTCGGCCCCGATCGCGCGCGGTTGTCCCATGGCCACGATCAGGATCTCCGCCTCGCGCGTGACGGCCGCGAGATCCCGCGTCGCGGAGTGGCAGAGGGTCACCGTCGCGTTCATGCCCGGTGCTCGCTCGGAGAGGAAGACCGAGAGCGGCCGCCCCACGATGCGGCTCCGTCCCACGATGCACACGCGCTTGCCGGCGAGATCGCCGACATGCCGTCGCAGAAGCTCCACGATGCCGGCCGGTGTCGCGGGCCGGTGCGCGGAGAGGCCGCTCACCCACCGCCCGACGTTGACCGGATGAATGCCGTCCACGTCCTTCTCGGGATCGATGTCCTCGAGATGCCGGTCCTCGTCGAGCGCCGCCGGCAGCGGGAGCTGGAGGATGATGCCGTGATATGCGGGATGCTCGCTCAGCTCCTCGAGCGTCGCGCGCACCTCGCGCTCCGAGGCGGTCGCGGGGAGGCGCCTCACCGCCGCATGGGCTCCCAGCTCTTCGGCCGCGCGGCACTTCGAGCGGACGTAGGGGTTCCCTCCCGGCGGCTCGCCCACGGTGACGATCGCGAGGCCCGGCACGATGCCCTTCGCTCGGATCCGCTCGAACCGGGCGCGCACGCCCGCCTTGATCTCGTCCGCGAGCGGCCCGCCGGCGAGTCGGACGGCCGTCATCGTGGCGGTCACGCCGTGGCCGGCCGGACGGCCGACTCCAGAGCGAGCGACATCCGCTCGATGTGGCGGCAGAGGCCGGTCGTTTCGTCGATCTCGAGGTGGACGCCGTTCAACCGCACGTCTCCGCCCGCGGGCTCGAATCGGGTCGGCAGGAGCGTGAGGAACTTCTGGATGGCCTGCTCCTTCTTGACCCCGATCACGGAGTCGAAGGGGCCGGTCATGCCGCAATCGGTGAGATAGCCCGTACCGCCCGGGAGGACGCGGTCGTCGGCGGTCTGGATGTGCGTGTGGGTTCCGAGCAGGGCCGACACGCGGCCGTCGAGATACCAGCCGAGCGCGACCTTCTCGGCGGTCGCCTCGGCGTGGAAGTCCACGATCACGACGCGCGCCCCCTCGTCCTTGAGCCGGGCGACCTCTCGATCAGCGGTCCGGAACGGGCAATCCAGCTCGCGCATGAAGACCCGCCCCATCAGGTTGAGGATTCCCACCTTCACCCCGTCCCGGCTCGTGAAGACGCGTGAGCCGGTGCCGGGCACGCCCGGAGGATAGTTGTGCGGGCGCAGGAGAAGCGGCTCGGAGTCGAGGAGCGGAAGGGACTCGCGCCGGTCCCAGATGTGATTGCCGCTCGTCATGGCGTCGACGCCGAGCGTCTTCATCTCCTCGAGCGTGTCCTTGGTCACGCCAAATCCTGCGGCCGCGTTCTCCACGTTCACGATCGTGAAGTCGATGCCCATGGAGGACACGATGTCCGGGAGGAGCTCCCGGACGGCGCGGCGCCCCGGTGACCCGTACACGTCGGCGACGAAGAGGACGTTCACGTTCCCGAAGCCCCGGCGCTACCGGGCGTACTCCATCGCGCGCGTCTCGCGGATCACCACGACCTTGATCTGGCCCGGGTACTGGAGCTCGCGCTCCACGCGCCGCGCGACGTCGGCCGCCAGCGTCACGGCCCGGGAGTCGTCGACGTTCTTCGGCTCGACCATGATCCGGACCTCGCGTCCGGCCTGGATGGCGTAGGACTTCTCGACGCCCGGGAAGCTGTCCGCGATCTTCTCCAGGGCCTCGAGCCGCTTCACGTAGTTCTCGATGCTCTCGCGACGCGCTCCCGGCCGCGCTCCCGATACGGCGTCGGCGGCCATGACGAGGACCGCGTAGAGGTTCTCCGCCGTGGGGTCGTGGTGATGGTATCCGACCGCCCTCACGACCTCCTCCGGCTCGCCGTACTTCTTGGCGAAGTCCATCGAGATCTGGGCGTGCGCTCCCTCCACCTCGTGCGTCACCGCCTTGCCGAGGTCGTGGAGAAGCCCCGCGCGCTTGGCGAGCTGCACGTCGAAGCCGAGCTGGGCCGCCATGATCCCGCAGATCCAGGCGACCTCCTTGGAGTGCTGGAGGATGTTCTGTCCGTAGGACGTGCGGTACTGGAGCCGGCCGAGCAGCTTGACGATCTCGGGGTGCATCGAGTGGACGCCCACCTCGAGCACGGCCCCCTCGCCCAGCTCGAGGATCTGCTCCTCGACCTCCTTCTGGACCTTGGCCACGATTTCCTCGATCCGGGCCGGATGGATCCGGCCGTCCGTCACGAGGCGCGTGAGGGCTCGCTTGGCGATCTCCCGGCGGACGGGATCGAACCCGGAGAGGATGACCGCCTCCGGCGTGTCGTCGATGATGACGTCGATCCCGGTGGCGGTCTCGAAGGCGCGGATGTTCCGTCCCTCGCGGCCGATGATCCGGCCCTTCATCTCGTCGCTCGGCAGGTGGACGACCGATACCGTGGTCTCGGCCGAGTGGTCCGCGGCGCACCGCTGGATGGCGAGGGTGATGATCTCGCGGGCCTCCTTTTCCGCGTTCCGGATCGTGTCCTCGCGGATCTCCTGGAGCCGCCGCGCGGCGTCCGCCCTCGCCTCGTTCTCCATGTTGGCGATGAGCTGCGCCTTGGCCTCGTCGGATGTCATGCCGCTGATCCGCTGCAGGCGGGAGTTCTGCTCGTTCAGGATGCGCGCGAGGTCCTTGTCGCGCTCCGCGATCGCTTCGCCCTTGACCTCGAGCTCGCGATCGAGCCGCTTCTGGTCGCGCTCTTTCTTGTCGAGCACCTCGGCGCGGCGGTTCAGGTTCGACTCGAGCTCCTGGAGACCCCGCTCCGCTCGCTGGACCTCGGACTTCTGGGCCTGGACCTCGCGATCGAGCTTCGCCTTCTCCCGGAACCATTCGTCCTTGGCTTCGAGGAGGGCGCTCTTCTTGAGGTTCTCCGCCTCCCGATCCGCCTCGCGGACAACCTTCTTGGCGAGCTCCTCGGCGCTGAGGAGCTTTCCTTCACCGACCCGCCGGTGCGCGATCCAGCCGCCGAAGAAGGCGAGGATCGCCGCGCCGAGCGCGACCGGAAGAATCAACCATGGCGTGAGCGTCATGACGACGGCCTCCCCTGGAAAAAAAGCGCCCCGCCAATGCCGTGGGTGCGAGACTTTTGAACCTGGAAATATCCAGGTGGGCGCCCTGGATCCGGGTTTGCGTCGCCCGCGTTAAGCGGGCCACCACTCCGCCGGACCTTTCGGCTCCCTTCCTTCGAGTTGTGGCTCAAAAATGCCTGGCACATCACGAGCATGGCAGGGTGCGTTTCCAGCCGTTGTAGGAATGCGCTCTTCGATACGCCTCCGGGGGTCCGGGTCTTCGTCGTCGGGGATCGATTAGCTCTCGCGCAGGCCTTCGCTCAGGACGCGGCCCCATTCGCGGGTCCGCTCCCTCAGTTCGCTGTCACGCCGCGTGCGCTCTTCCCGTTCCCGGAAGAGCTCGTCTGCAATGTTGAGCGAGGTCAGGATCGCGAGCTTGGCCGGTGCGCCGGACGAGATGCGCTGCTCCAGCTCGCGCATCTTGCTGTCCACGTAGGCAGCCACGACCTGGATGTAATCCGGATCCGCACCGCGGATCTTGTACTCGCTGCCGAAGATCGTCACGCTCTGCGTGTTCGGTTCGGTCGTCATCGCGATCCCTCAGATCGATCGTACCCACGACGGCCCGAGCCCCCGAGGGCCTTCCGTCGGACCGTCCAACTCAAGCGTGGACCGCCTTGTGGAGCTGATCCAGCTTGGACATCATCTCCTCGACCCGCTTGGCCACCACCCGCCGCTCGTCGAGGAGCGCGATGCGCTCGTCCTCGAGAGCTTGGAGCTTGGGCTTCAGGTCTTCGGCTTGCTTCCCCGCGGCCACCTCGAGCGCGTGGACGCGATCCATCAACTCCCGGTTCTCCGTCTCGAGACGCCGCTTCTCCTCGCGGAACTTCTCGAGGAGCCCCACCGCGGCGTGAATCCGGTCTTCGAGCTGATCCAGTTCGGCCATCATGTTGAGTCTCCGGTGCCGCCCGAGGCCCCGCCGCGGAGAACCGCGCCGAATCGCTCCTCGAGCGCGCGGACGATCGACTGCACCGATCCGTCCGCCTCGCGATCCGAAAGGGTGCGGTCGGGGGATCGGAACTCGAGCGCGTACGCCATGCTCTTCCGGCCCTCGCCGATGCTCCGTCCCTCGAAGACGTCGAAGAGACGGACCTCGTCGAGCAGCGCACCTCCCGCCCCGCGGATCGCCTGCTCCAGATCCGCGTGATGGGTCTCCCGCGGCACGACCACCGCCAAGTCCCGCTTCGTAGCCGGATAGCGCGGGATGTCCCGGTAGCGCCGCCGGTCGGGCGCGGCCCTCTGGATCGCGGCCACGTCCAGGATCGCGGCCCAGGCCGCACGATCCAGGCCCGTCGACTCCGCCAGCTCCGGGGCCACCTCGCCCATCTGGGCCAGGATTTCCCCCGAGGCGCGGATCGACGCACCCGTGCCTTCGCTCCAGTGGTGCCCATGGTAGGTTGCGGTCCGACACGAGTCAATTCCGAAACCCTCCAGAAGCGCTTCAACCGCGCCCTTGAGCTCGAGGTAGCGGTCCGGATCGGCGCCTGGAAGGGACCACGCGTCCGGGGTGCCGGTGAGGATGAGGGCTGCCTCGAAGCGCTCGGTCCCAAGCGGCGGCGGGGTAGCCCGGAAGACCTTCCCCGCCTCGACCAGGCGCACGTCCGCGGCGCCCATGCGCAGATTGCGTCCCGCCGCCTCGACCAGGCCGGGTAGGAGCCCGACGCGGAGGTGCTTCAGCTCGCGGCTCATGGGATTCTGAAGCTCCCAGACGTCCACGTCCGGAATCCCTTCGCGCGCGGCCGGCGGGATGTCTCCGACGAGGACGTTCGAGAGCGCCTCCTGGAAGCCAAGCCCCGTCGCGAGGTCGAGCAGCCGTTCCGCCGCGACGGCTTCGGGAAGGACGAGATCCTCCCCGATCGGCGCGACGGCGAGCCGGAGCGGAATCGCGTCGTACCCGACCGCACGCCCCACCTCCTCGATGAGGTCCTCCTCGATCGCCAGATCGTGGCGGTAGAACGGGGCGCGGAAGCGGGCGACCAGGTCGCCGTCGCGCGCCGCCCAGTCCTCCATGGGTTCGATCTCCAGCGTGGCGAGGGCCTTCGTGATCGCCGGCGCATCGAGGGGGACCCCGAGAAGGCGCTCGACCTTTCGCCGCGAGAGCTGGATCGGGGTCGGCTCCGAGCGACCGGGCCACTCGTCCACGAGATCGCGGGTGACCGTGCCCCCCGCGGTCTCGGCAAGCAGCCGCGCCGTCGCGTCGAGCGCGCGAGCCACGCCGACAGGATCCACCCCCTCGATGAAGCGGGCGGACGCGTCGGTCGCGATGCCGAGCGACCGGGCCGTCGCGGCGGTCAGCGCCGAGTCGAACACGGCGCTCTCCAGCACCACGTCGGTCGTGGCGTCCGTGACGCCCGACCCGAGACCGCCCATCACGCCAGCGAGCGCCATCGGCTTCGAGTGGTCGGCGATGACGAGGTGCGTGCCGTCGAGCGCCATGTCGCGCCCGTCGAGGAGCGTGAGCCGCTCACCGGCGCGCGCCCGCCGGACGCGGATCTCGAAGCCCCCGATCCTGGCCGCATCGAACGCGTGGATCGGCTGGCCGTGCTCCCGCAGCACGTAGTTGGTCGCGTCCACGACGTTGCTGATGCTGCGAAACCCGGTCGCCTCGAGCCTCCGCCGGAGCCCGTCCGGCGAGGGCCCGATGCGCACGCCCCGAACCACGCGCGCCATGTACCGCGGGCAATCGGCGGCGTTCTCGATCGCGACCTTGGGCAGCGCGCCGGAGCCGGTCGCCTCGAGGGGCCGCGCGGCCCGAAGCGTCCGCCCTCGCGCGGCGGCGATCTCCCGCGCGAGGCCGATCACGCTCATGCAGTCCGGCCGATTGGAGGTGATCTCGACGTCGAGGACCGTATCGCCCCCGGGCACGATGGGCGCGAGCGGCGCGCCGACCGGCGGATCCCCCGGCAGTACCCAGATGCCCTGTGATTCGTCACTCAGACCAAGCTCCCGCTCCGAGCAGATCATCCCCTCGGACTCGACGCCCCGGATCTTGGTCTTGCGCAGCTTCGTGCCATCGGGGAGCCGGCTCCCGATCTGGGCCACCGCGACCTTCTGGCCGGCCGCGACGTTGGGCGCTCCGCAGACGATCGAGAGCCGTGCTGCCGCGCCGATGTCGACCGAGCAGAGGCTCAAGCGGTCGGCGTTGG
>JAEHDN010000333.1 GCA_016880395.1 Candidatus Eiseniibacteriota bacterium | reverse complement strand
CGGCCAGCTCGGCGAGCGCGAGCGAGCCCGCCATGGAGAGGATGCCGCCCACGATCCAGGCGGCGAGCATGAGCGGCTGCGACGGAAGCTCCCGCGCGACCGAGCTCGGCGAGCGGAAGATTCCCGACCCGATGATGCTCCCCACCGTGACCGCGGTCGCGGCGTAGAGCCCGATCTGGCGCTTCAGGAGCGGGTGTTCCACGGGAGCCCCCGGAGAGTGGATGCGGGCAGCCAGGAGTTCGCCGCGGGACTATAGCGGGGAACGGGTCGCAGCGCGACCCGGGAAGAATGGTGGAGGCGGAGGGAATTGAACCCTCGTCCGAAAGCAGATCCAGAAGGAGCCCTACGCGCGTAGTCCGTTATTCTACGTCGTGCCTCCGGACGCAAACGGACAAGGTCTCGGAAGCCCTATCCCGATGAATCTCATCCTCCCGGCTCGGGCGAACCGTGAGGACCAGCCCGCCTGAATGACGCCCGATCCAGCCTCGGCAGGCTCAGACCAGTCGAGCGTGGCAGCTAAGCCGCCAGAGCCAAATCAGTATTGGCTTTTGGACTTTGCCCGTGGATTAACGAGGCCTACGGGCACCTCGGCGCGCTCTCCTAAATTCACTACTCCGTCGAATCCGTTCGCCCCCAATGGTTTGTTCCGATCACTCCTTGGATGCCCTATCGGCATCCCTGGTTCCAAAGTGTAGCACCGGCGCGTCCCCCGACAGGCTTGATTTTGCCCTTCCAAGGCGCGTCCCGGGCCTACACTGGATGGAGCCTCGCCATCCGGGCGGGACACCGCCAGACCACCGCAATCGGGGGACCGGGGTCCACTACCTCCTGCCATCGAACGTGACGATCGCCGCGTCCTGGGCGATCCCTGGAACCGTTCACACGGGCGCCGCACGAAGCGCGTCGTCCTTTGGGAGGGAGAGGATTTCATGAATCGCAGCCTGTTCGCTCGTCTCGGCATGGTCGCCTGCCTCGCTCTGCTCCTGCCGTCCACGGCGCTCTGCTCCTGGCAGGTCGATGGGAACGTCGGAGCCGGTATTCCCACCGGCACCTTCGGGGACTACTTCAAGTCGGGGCTGCTCGTCGGAGGCTCCGTCGGCTACGTCAGCGCGCCGTTCGAGTTCGGCGTCGACGCCTCCTACCTCAAGAACGATCCGTCCGATTCCTACCAGAGCACGCTCGATGCGCTCGGCGCCGAAGCGGACGCGAAGTTCTTCCAGTACGGCGTGCACGCGCGCTGGATGTCGCAGCAGGGCATGCTGAGCCCCTACCTGGGCGCAGGCGTGGGCATGTACAACCTGAAGGACCAGTACGAGGAGAACGGCACGAAGGTCGACGTGGAGGACACGCAGGTCGGCGTGCACGGCAACGCGGGCCTGAACTACTGGGCGGGGCGCTCGTGGGGTCTCGGGTTGGACGCGAACTACCACGTCGCGTTTACGGACCAGGATCTCTTCGCCTACGACAAGGCCTCGTTCTTCGCGATCGCGGCGGGCCTTCGGTTCCGCTTCACTCCCGGCGCGTCGCAGTAGCCACCTTCCGAACGCGGGCCCGGCCGGACCTTCGACGGTTCCGGCCGGGCCGTTACCGCGCCGCGAGCGCATGGCGAGGCAGTCCCCCGCGAGAGCAGCATGACCATCCTCCACACGCCCGCTTTTTCGGGCTGGGCCCGCGGACACCTGCTCTGCCGCGTCGAGGGCATATCGGGCCGCTTCGCGATCACACTCGACGACGGCCCCAATCCCGTGGCGACCGGGCGCGTGCTCGAGGTGCTCGCGCGGCACGGGGCACGCGCCACGTTCTTCATGCTCGGAAAGAGCGTGCGCAAGCATCCCGCCCTGGCCCGGCGGGTCGTCGCCGAGGGCCACGAGGCGGCCGTGCATGGGGACTCGCACTGGCCCCTGCCACTGCTCCTGCCCGGCGTGATCCGGCGCCAGGTTCGCCGCTGCGGTGAATCCATCCACCACGCGACCGGCGTTCCGCCTCGCTTCTACCGCCCCCCGTTCGGAATCATGACGCGGGGACAGTCGCGCTTCATCCGCCAGATCGGATACGAGCCGGTTCTCGGCGACGTGTACCCGGAGGATCCACACAATCCCGGGGTGGATCGCATCGTGTCGCGCGTGCTCGAGCGGCTCGAGGAGGGGTCGATCCTCATCCTCCACGACGGGAGCCCGATCGGAACGCCGAGGCGCGGCCAGACGATCGAGGCGCTCGGAATCATCCTGGAGGAGGCGACGCGCCGCGGATGGCAGGGAACGACGGTCGGGGAGATCCACCCGCGGCCCGCGGCCTGACGAAGGTGGCTCTGCTCCCAGGGGAAAATGACCGGGCGGGCGCGCTGCACATGGTACGAAGG
>JAEHDN010000332.1 GCA_016880395.1 Candidatus Eiseniibacteriota bacterium | reverse complement strand
GGAGGGCGACGTCGATGTCCTGCTGGTCGAACGTGCGCGCCAAGTCCGGTTCGTCGGCCTGAATCGGCATAGCCGGCAAACGGGTGCGCAGGCGCGCCAGCGTCCCCCCCCCTCCGATGATGTAGCTATTGCACCCGCCGTGCCATGTTCGGTGCGCGCCTGGAATTGAGCTGACTACGCCTTTAGTTGATTACGGGATCATCACTTGCAGGGAGTGGCCCACTTCACCTCGGAGCCTTGCTTGGGGGGACGGGAGGGACCAAATATGAGGTCGGTTTAATAGTCAGGAATCAATGCGGCCATAATCATTCGAACCACATAGACTTAGCCATATTAAGTTGTTTTATAAGAGAATTTAAGCCCTTTGCCGGGCCTGGAGCCTGCGATCGAGGCGGAAGAGCTTGATCTTCTGCAGGAGGGTGGGATAGGAGAGCGACAGCTCCTTCGCCGCCTGAACCTTGTTCCAGTTGTGGCGCTCGAGAGCCTGGGAAATGAGCCGCCGCTCGACCTTGGCCACCTCGGCGCGAAGCGTCGACGGGGCGTCGCCGTTCTCCTCCTCGGCCTTGAGGAGGTCGCGAGGCAGAAGCTGAAGCGAGAGCGTGTCCCCTTCGTTGGCCAGCACCACCATGCGCTTCACGACCTTCTCCAGCTCGCGCACGTTGCCGCGCCACTTGAGGCCGGTCATCGTCGCGATGAGATCGTGGTCGACCCCGCGGATGTCCTTTCCCATCTCGGCGGAGAAGCGCCGTGCGTAGTGCTCCACGAGGAGCGGAACGTCCTCGGGTCGCTCACGCAGGGGCGGCACGCGGAAGCAGATGTCGTTGAGCCGGTAGTAGAGATCCTCGAGGAACTCGCCCCGCGCGATCCGCGCCTTGAGGTTAACGTTGGTCGCGCACACGACGCGGACGTCCACCTTGGTGGACTTGTTCCCGCCCACCGGCCGCACTTCGCGATTGTCGAGTACCTGCAAGAGCTTGCCCTGGATGGTGATGGTGGTCTTGTCCACCTCGTCCAGGAAGAGCGTGCCGCCGTTCGCCTCGACGAAGAGGCCGACCTTCTCCCGGACCGCGCCGGTGAACGCACCCTGGACGTGCCCGAAGAGCTCGCTCTCGAGGAGCTGCTCGGGCAGGGCCGCGCAGTTCACCTGGATCAGGGGCCGGGTCGCGCGAGCGCTGGACGCGTGGACCGCGCGCGTGAGGAGCCCCTTCCCGCTTCCGGTCTCGCCCTCGATCAGGATCGTCGCATCGCTCGGCCCCACCCGCTCGAGGAGCGAGAGGATCTCGAGCAGCTCGGGGCTCCGTGTCACGATGCCGTGATCATTGGCCGAGCCGAGGAGCCGGCCGCGGAGGGCGGTGTTCTCCCGCGCGAGGCGCTGGCGCTGCAGCTCGAGGATCGCAACCGCCACGTGGTTCGCGAGCACCGCGATCAGGTTGATCTCGCGCTGCTTGAACGCGCCGAGCGGGCCGTCGTCGGGACGGTCGACGTAGAGGTAGCCGGGAAGTCCGGACGGCAAGGAGAGCGGCATCATAGCCACGCTCGTGCGCGGGCTCAGATGCGTGGAGCCCGGCAGATCGCGGAAGCGCGCGTCCGCGCCGGCGCGGCTCGTGACCACGGGTGCGGAGGCGATCCGGGCCGCGCCGATCCGGCGCTCGAGCTCCGTCAGGAGGTCCTGCGCCACACGATACGACATGCCGACGGTCGCGACGACCTCGATGCCGCCGTGCGGCGCCGGCGCGGCCACGCAACCACGAGCGGCCGAGACGCGGCGAGCCGCGATGGCGAGCACTTCCTGCACCGCCGCTTCCGAATCGCGGCCGCGCAGGACGCTCCGGATCTCCTCGAACGCGGCAAATTCGTTGCTCTGGGCCGATGTCCCTTCGATGAGCCCCTGCTCGATCTCGAACCGAAACTCCTCGATCTCGCGCGCCAGAGCGGGATCTTCCTCGGGAGACAGAACGGAGCTCGCGTGATCGAGGTGGAGCACGGCCTCGTCCACGAGGCCCCGCATCAGCTCGCTCCGCGACAGCTCGAGGAGCGCCCGCGCCGCATGCGCCGGGAGGCCGAGACTCTCGTACGCGGCCACCGCGCGGCGAAGGAAAGCGACCGAGTCATCGAGCGTCGCGCGCGACTTGCCCTTGCGCGCGCGGCGCCGCCAGCTCAGGCCGGCCGCCATGTTGAGGCGGGCCAGCTCGAACCGTTTTCCGATGGCGAGGAGGATGCGGCTCGCCTCCCCGAGGCGATCCTGCGCCATCGCCACCTCGCCCATCTCGGCCGCGACCAGCCCGAGAAGGCGGAGCGAGCAGGCCTCCTCGATGCGGTCCCCGAGGCGGCGGGCGACCATGAGAGCGCGCTCGCCATTCCGCTGCGCGGTCTCCGTCTCCCCCATTCGAAGCTGCACGTCGCCCAGGCGCCGCACGACCTCGACCGTCAGGTCGGAATCGGGCGC
>JAEHDN010000331.1 GCA_016880395.1 Candidatus Eiseniibacteriota bacterium | reverse complement strand
CGATGCCGATGCGGGTGGCATCCTCGAAACTCTTGGTCGAAGAGGCCGTGATCTCCGTTACCCTCGCGACTGCCATAGCCTTTCTCCTTTCCACATCCATGTTGGCCCCAAGAACCCAATCTGTCGTGGCGACGGACTATCGATTCTGCGCCGTCGGCCCACGATGTCAAGGAAGCGGATGATGACTTGGACTGCAAGGCTCCTGTGAAACTCTCGACGACCAGCCTCCGTGATGTCCTGTTCCCGAAACGGGGTGTGTCGGCGACGGAGATCCTGCTCGCGACCAACCTCGCCGTGGCTGTGGTTCTCCTCGTCCTGTGGGGCGACGACTACGACACGAATCTCCGTCGGTGGATGATGGACGCGTGGCACGCCGTGCATGGGCACCGGGCGTACGGCCGGTACCTCTCCACGCTGTTCCTGCACGCGAACGCCGGGCATCTCGCCGCCAACATGATGGCGCTGCTCGCCGCGTCGGGGGCGGTGGAATTCCTGGCGGGAGGCCGCTGGGCCCTGGCAGCCTATCTTGTCACAGGCCTTGCCGCCGCGCTGGCGTCGTACCTGGGGCACGGCGCTCCGCCTTTGAGCGTCGGCGCGTCGGGCGCCGTGTTCGGTCTCCTCGGCTGCACGATCGCCTTCATCGTGCGCCGGCGCTCCATGTTCAATTACGCCAAGCGCTGGAAGGTCTGGCGCGTGTACATCCCTCTGTTCGTCCTGCTCTTCCTCCCGGCGCTCGGGAATGCCGACGTCCACGCCCATGCTGGCGGATTCGCGTGCGGGCTGCTCCTCGGGCTGTTGCTTCCTCCACACCCGCGCGTCAGGTACCTCGGCAAGATCGATTCGCTGGAGGAGGTGGAGTCGTCGGACCCCGAAGGGGTGGCGTGAGCCGCCCCGCTTGAACGCCCTCAGGCCGGGCGGACCGCCGCCGATCGCCGGAGCATCCACCCGTAGAGCCAGACGATCGCCCCGACGAAGCCGATCAAGCCAAGCCACGGCGCCGGTGCGAAGCTCTCGGGCACGAGCCCGATGGGAGCGTCCTTCGAGAAGCCCACGATGAGACCGGCGTTGATCACGCCCCACAGGCTCTCGCCCACGATCAGTCCCGACGCGACGAGCGTGCCGAGACGGTCGGCGCGCTCCGGGTGCGGCATCGAGCGCGCGCGGCTGTCGTACCAGTGGGAGATCACGGCTCCGACGACGACAGCGAAGGTGGCGGACATGGGGAGGTAGATCCCGATCCCAACGGCCAGCGGCGGAATGCGCAGCTTCTTCATCGCACCGAGGGTCGTGTCGAGCAGGATGAGGCCGACGCCGACGAGCGCGCCGATCCCGAGCATCCTCCACTCGAGGCTGCCGCCGATCACCCCCTGGGCGAGGGCGGAGATGAGCGTGGCCTGGGGTGCCGGAAGCGGGTTGGGAGCGACCACGCCGACGTTTGCCGCTCCGGCGAAGCCGTACGCCTTGGCGAGCAGGTTGAGCACCGACGGAATCACCGAAGCGCCGGCGGCCACCCCCACGATGAGCGCGACCTGCTGTCGCATGGGGGAAGCGCCGACGAGCTGGCCCGTTTTCAAGTCCTGCAAATTGTCGTTCGAGATCGTCGCGCACGCAAAGACGATCGCGGTCACGAAGAGCGCGAAGGCGACGAGCGCGGGCCGGTTCTCCGGCGTCGGCGATACGGCCAGCACGAGAACGGTCGCGCAGAGCACGATCGACAGGATGCCGACGCCCGAGATCGGGCTGTTCGAGGCGCCGATGAGGCCCGCCATGTAGCCGCAAATGCCCGCGATGAGGAAGCCGCCGAGCAGGACGAACGGGACGGCGATCAGCGTGAGCGGCATGGCGCTGGGAGCGAGGACGGTCGATTTCGCGAACGTGTAGGCGAGCCACCCCGAAATCAGCAGGCAGGCGACCGTGAGCGCGAGAATCCAGCCGGGAGAGAGATCGCGGTCCCGGTCGTCCCCGGAGGCTGCCCTGCGAGACGCCGCGAGCGTGCTCACGAGCCCGCCCACGACCGGCTTGGCCAGCGTGGCGAGCGTGTAGATCGCGGCCACGGCGATGGCACCCGCGCCGATGAAGCGCACCTCCGTGCGCCAGATCGTGAGCGTATGCGCGTCGAGACCCACACCGGCAGCCGCGGGCTGCATCGAGGTCAGGATCGGCACCGAGATGCCCCACGCGATGATGAGTCCGGTCAGCATGGCCATGCCCACGGACAGGCCGACCAGATGCCCCGCGCCGAGGAGCGCGAGCGACCAGGCGACGTCGTAGCCGCTCGAGGCGCGCCCACCGAGGCGGAAGAACCCGGTCACCTCCGCGGCCGCGATGCGCGTGGCCGTGATGATGGCGAGCCCGGCCGACGCGACCGAGCCGAGGATCACCGCCACGAGGCCCTCGCGGGCCTCGCCGGTTTCGTCCTTCGTCTCGCCGCGCGTGCCCGAACCGACCCGCAGCACCTCGGCGGCCGCGACCCCTTCGGGGTAGGGCAGGTCGGACGTCGTCACGAGCGCGCGCCGGAGCGGGATCGTGAAGAGCACGCCGAGCACCCCGCCGCTCAGGCAGATGAGGAACGACTGCCAGAAGGGGAAACCCGTCCACCAGCCCACGATCACGAGCCCGGGCAGGACGAAGATGATGGCCGAGAGCGTTCCCGCCGCCGAGGCGACGGTCTGGACGATGTTGTTCTCGAGGATCGACGAGTCCTTCACGGCGCTCAGGATGGCCATCGAGATCACCGCGGCGGGAATCGAGGAGGCGAAGGTGAGGCCCACCTTGAGGCCGAGGTAGACGTTCGCCGCCGTGAAGATGGTGGTGATGAGCGCGCCGAGGACGAGGCCGCGCAGGGTGAGCTCTCTGGTCTTCACGGCGTGATCCCCCATCCGTTGGAGCCGGGCGTTCCGATCGCGTCGCGGGTACAATAGGGCAACAGCGGCCGAGGCGGCCAGGGCGTAGCGGCCGACCTAGCCTCTCTGATCCGGGACCCTCGTAGCCAGGAATTCTCCGTGCGTTCCCGGCCGTTCGGGCGTTGTCTCCACTGAGGGGACGGCCGGACCGCCGGGAGGGGGCCGGCCTGCGACCCGGAAAGGGGCACGCGGCCATGGATGTCAGGAACGTCGACGGCGTCATCATCCTCACCCCGAAGGGGCTGCTCATCGGGGGCAAGGAGACGGACGACCTGGAGTCGAGAATCAAGGATCTGGACAGCGCGGGGAACGAGAAGCTGCTCATCAACCTGGGCAAGACGACGTTCATGAGCAGCATGGGACTTGCGGCGCTCTTCCTGGCCCACGCCAAGTACGTGAGGCGCGGGGCGCGGGTGAAGTTGTGCGCCGTGGATCGAAAGATCCAGCAGCTGTTTGTCCTCGTGAAGCTGACCCTGATCTACGGGGACGATCTGCACGACTCGGAAGAGGACGCGCTGGCGAGCTTTCGGCGGATCCCGAGCAAGGCTGAGGCAACCGCAGGCTGAGCCCGGGCGAGTCATCATGGGGGCAGCACCGGGCCCCGGTGGCGAGTGCTGCCGGGGCTCGTCGCTTCTCTCCGTCCCAGATGCCGCTCCATGGTCGGCGCGAAGTGGGTTAGCTTACGCGGGCTGGACGATCCATCACCCACTCTGCGGGAAGGCGCCATGACCGACCTCTCGTCACTGCTCAACAGGCATCGCTCGATCCGCCACTACAAGCCCGATCCGATTCCCGCCGCTCTCGTCGAGCAGGTGCTCGGCGATGGGATCGCGGGCTCCTCCTCGTCGGGGAACCTCAACTCGGTCTCCATGGTCCTCACCCGTGATCCGGAGCGGAAGCGGCGCCTCTACACGCTCCACTTCGAGCAGGACATGGTCCTCGAGGCGCCGCTCCTCGTCACGTTCTGCGCGGACTGGTTCCGCACACGGGAGTGGCTGCGCCGTCACGGCGCACGCGACAACTTCGGCAACCTGATCGGATGGCACGTGTCGGCGTTCGACGCCATCATCCTCGCGCAATCGGTCTGCCTCGGATTCGAGGCGCACGGGCTCGGCATCTGCTACATGGGAACCACGCTCCACTCGATGTCGGAGATCGCGGAGTTCCTCGAGCTGCCGGACACCTGCCTTCCGGTCACGACCATCGTGGTCGGCTACCCGGCCGAGGATCCGCCGAAGCGGGACCGCCTGCCGCTTCGCGCGTTTCTCCACGACGAGCGGTACCACCGCCCCACGGACGCCGATCTGGAGTCGATCTACGAGCAGCGGGAGATCAAGGGGTGGGCGCGCTACATGGCGTATCCCGAGCTCAGGGCGAAGATCGAGGCGCTCGGGATCACGTCGCTCGCTCAGTTCTACACGAGCGAGGCGAAGTACGACCCGGAGGTCTTCCGGGAGGATTCGGAGAAGCT
>JAEHDN010000051.1 GCA_016880395.1 Candidatus Eiseniibacteriota bacterium | reverse complement strand
GGGGCCGCTTCCCAACCGCAAGCGCGGCGCGATGGTCGCGAAGGAGCCCGGGGACGTGACCGCCTACGCCCTGGACGCCCTCGGTGACCGCGGGCTCTTCTTCGTGAAGCCGATGGATCGGGTCTACGCCGGGCAGGTCGTCGGCGAGCAGGGCAAGGACGGCGACATGGTGGTCCAGGCATGCCGCAAGAAGCACCTCACGAACATGCGCGCGTCGACCGCCGACATCGCCGTGAAGCTCCAGCCGCCTCGCGAGATGACGATCGAGTCCTCCATCGAGTGGATCAACGACGACGAGCTGGTGGAGGTCACTCCCGCCGCGATCCGCGTGCGAAAGCGCGTCCTCGACCACTCCCGCAGGAAGGTCGAGGCGAAGGTATGATCCGC
Source organism: Candidatus Eiseniibacteriota bacterium (assembly GCA_016880395.1). GTDB lineage: Bacteria > Eisenbacteria > RBG-16-71-46 > SZUA-252 > SZUA-252 > WS-9. The sequence goes on along the minus strand of JAEHDN010000051.1, from coordinate 5,226 downwards.
CGCACGAGGACCACCTTCCGCTACCGCGCCGCCGGCGGGCCGGGTCGAAAGCCTTGAATCCATCCTCGGAGGGAAGCATCTGAAGGTGTGATTCGGTAGCAGGTGGTAAGTACGGTTGAACAAACCAGGGCCCGCCGGCGACGAGCTGGGGGCTCTTTTTGTGGGCTCGTGCACCGTCTGATCCGAGAACCGGTCAAGAGGACCGGGCGTGGCCGTCGCGTTGGACGGCGCTCGACCAGGCGTGCGCCTGGCGGTAGAAGAAGGAGTTGTACGTGACTCAAGGCACCGTGAAGTGGTTCAACGAGGCGAAGGGCTTTGGCTTCATCGCTCAGGATCAGGGTGAGGACGTGTTCGTCCACTACTCGTCGATCCAGGGAGATGGCCACCGGAATCTCGCGGACGGCGATCGTGTCGAGTTCGAAGTGGCGAAGGGCCCCAAGGGCCTGTCGGCTTCGATCGTTCGCAAGATCTAAGTCCCCCGAACCCAGGCATCCACAGGGCGGCGCGGGCGGGGCCTCACGAGGGCCTCTCCCCACCGCCCTTGCCTTTTTCCCGAGGAAAGCCGCCGGCTCAGTCGGCCTGGCGGGTCCGGCCGGAGTGGCGCCGCGCGATCAGACGTGCGGAATCGGGTGTCTTCGCTCGCGCCGGGGCCGTGGTCGTGAAGGTTCCGAGCACGACGTCCGCGAGCGGCAGCAGAACGTTGTAGTTCCGGTTCATGCGAACGTGGTGGATCCGGTGGTGCCGCTTCAGGAACTGGAAGAAGGCCTTGCGCTCGAGCCACGGGATCCGCGGCAGGTGCATGAGGTGATGGAAGCCCTCGTAGCCTGCGTAGTAGACCCCCATGGTCACGGCCATCGCGATCAGGAATGGGACGAACGGCAGCGCCACGACGTGCGAGAGGCCCCACGCGGCGAGCGTCCACGGCGTGAGCGCGATCAGGATCAGTAGCGGGCCGCCCCACCACTGGAACGTGAGGGCTTCGTGCTGCTCTTCCTCGACGACATGGAACGTGTCGTCGAATTTGCAGAGCTGGTGGTGGACGAGGGTGTGCGCAGTGAAGCATCCCTTGGGGAGCCAGGGGCGGTGGAGCCAATAGCGGTGAAAGGCCCATTCGACGAAGCTGGACTGAACGGCCGCAACAACGACCCCGGCCAGGGCCGGCACGATGGCGCTCACGGAACTCCTTGGTTTTAGGTCTGTGGACAAAGATCGCGGAAACGCCGGAAGGTTTGCGTCTCGCGACTTGGCGCACGTGGAGCGACCTAGGCTAAACCGGACCGGTCCAATATGCCAGCAGAACCGGCGGGTCCCCCGAGCCCGCCGCGGGGCCGCTCTCTCGAGGCCGGCCCCGCTATGGGGAGAACTACGCAGAGCGCGGGCGGCTCAATGCGACCAGCAGGGGCGGATCGAGGTCATAGACATCGCGGGCGTAACGAACTTCGCCCGAAGCTCCGACGCTCACGGTCCAATAGACGATGAGCACCGGGATGGGATGTTCGATCTCCACGTTCCTGGTGTCCCCTTGCGCGATCACCTCCTCCATCTTGGCCCGGCTCCAGTCGTCCTGCCCCGAGAGGAGGATCTCCGCCAGATCCAGAGGACGCTCGATCCGGATGCAGCCGGAGCTGAACGTGCGCTTGTCGGCCTCGAAGAGTGACCGGCTCGGCGTGTCGTGGAGGTAGATCGAGTACTTGTTCGGGAGGAGGAACTTCACGCGACCGAGCGCGTTGTCCTCGCCCGGATTCTGACGCAGGGTGTACGGGAAGTCGTCCGGCGTGGCGGAGTCCCAGTCGATCGATCCGGGATCCACCTCCTGCCCGTTCTTGTCGAGGACGACGAGCTGCTTCTTCGCGAGGACGTTCTCCCCGCGGCGCATGCCGTCGAGCACGTCCTCGGCCAGGATCGTCGGCGGAACCGTCCAGTCGGGATTGAACACGACCGTCCGCATCATCGCGCGGAACGTCGGCGTTTGGCGGGCCTCCTTGCCGATCATGGTCCTGGACTCCCAGACGTTCCGGCCACCCTGGATCAGGTATGCCTTGAACGCGGGCAGGTTGACGAGGAGGAAGTCGGTGTCGAGCCCGCCGAGCACCCATCGCGCGCGCTCCAGATTCACCCGCACCTGGGCGACGCGCGACGCCGCGCTCACGTTGAGCTCCGCGAGGGTCTCCGCACCCACGGCGCCGGTCTCGTCGAGCCTGTGGCGGGCCTGGAAGAGCTTCACCGCATGCTCCACGTCGGCGTTGAACCGGAGCGAATCGGCGGGCCGCCCCGCCTCCAGCTCTCCCGTCGCCTGGAGCCGCTCGCGCAGGGCGGCGACACGAGCGTTCCTCATCCCGACCTTGAGCGTGCCGCCGGGCGGCACGGTGCGCCATCCCCCAGCGTCCTCGATCTTCCTCAGCTGCGCCAGCGCCTGCACCAGCCCCGTGTAGATGAAGTGGCGGGGCCGCTCGGCCTGGAGCGCCGTTCTCACCCGATCCGAGCCGACCACCTTGGCGAGCTCGGTCTCGAGCGGAGGAGCGCCCTCGCGTGGATCCACGTTCCAGGCCGGGTTCACGCTCGCGGGACGCACGCGGCCGTACCGCATGTCGTCGATGATCGCGGCCACGGCGTCGGTCATCAGGATGTCGAGATCCGCCTGGATCGCCGGGTCATGGGCGGTCTTCTGCTCATCGGTCAGCTTCTCGATCGCGGCGAGGTGATAGTCGGATGGCGTGAGACCGTCCGCGTCCACGTCGCGGATGGCGTCGAGTAGATCCCCTGCGCTCCGCGCCGAGGGCCATGCGGACCGGTATTGCCGCGCTTCGTAGAACTTCCCCACCGCCTCGCGCTCGAGCAGCCGCTCGCCGTGCACGCTGGCCCCCGGCTTCCCCACGAACGCCGGCACCTGGGTCCTGAGCCTGCCCTCGACCTCGCGCGGGGCCGGCGAGGATCCGCAGCCCGAGAGTGCGAAAGCGGCGAGCGAGATGGTCAGCCATATGCGATTCATGGAACCCCCAGTCTGGTTAATTCGATCGTGCCCACGTCAGGGATGGAAGCAACCGTCGTGCCGGGCCAAGGACGATTCGACGCCTGTACGTCAGTCCCGGTGAGACGTGAGGGCGTATTCCACGACGGTGAACAGGGCCATCACACGGCCCTCGGCCTCTGCGGAGGTGATCCCTTGCGGGCCGAGGCGGTCGCGGGCAGGAGTGAGGAATCGATCGAGCAGGGCGTCCCAGAACCGGACATGGAAGTCGACGCCGAGCCGTTCGCGCTCGGCTCGGACCGCACCGACCAGCACGAGCGCCTTCTTGTCCCGCCCCTGACCGGCGAGCGACATCGCGATCCCCTCGATCTCGAAGCACATCTCCGATGGATCGCCGGAATCGACCGCGGCGCGAAGGCTGTCCGCGTACTGCACCTCGGCGCGAGCCGCGTCGCCTGCGATCAGCGCGCAGTCGGCGAGGAAATGAAGCGCGAAATGGATGTCGCGTGGATTGCGCTGCTCGATCGCCGACGGAAGCACCTCGTGCGCGAGCGCCGCCGCCCGCTCCACGTCCGGCACGCCAACCAGCACCTGAGCGATGGCGAGCTTCGTTCGGTTCACCATCGCCTCGTCGCCAAGCCGCACGAAGGTGGCGAGGCCTTCCTCGAAGGCCGCGAGCGCGGCCGCGTCGTCCCCCGCGAACCAGCGGCTCCAGCCGATCGCCTCGAGCGCGGCGGCGACCTCGCGCTGGTCCCCCAGCTCCCGCCAGATCGACAGACTCTCCTCGGCCGATCCGCTCGCCGCCGCCGCTTCGCCGCCCCATACCGCCAGGATGCTCGCGCCGGCCAGAGCACGGGCCGCTTCGCGCGTGCGGCCTCGCTCTCGCGCCAGCACGCGCCGGAGCGCCTGCCGCCCTTCCCGGTAGTGCGCGTGCATTTGCCAGAACCAGGCCAGCGCGCCCGCGAGCCTGAGATCGAGCGCGGGGTCCGTGGCGGCCGCCCATGCGAGGGCCGAGCGCAGGTTCTCGTGATCCCGCTCGAGGCGATCGACCCACGCGGTCGGCTGCGAGATCCGCTCCGCATAGGCGAGGTCCGCGAACGCCGCGAAGTGCTCGTAGTGTCGGCGCGCGACTGGGTCGGCCTCCCCCGCGTCGCGAAGCTTTTCGGCGGCGTGCTGGCGCAGCGGCTCGAGGAGGCGGTAGCGAGTCTCTTCCCGCTCGTCCCGGCGGCAGACGACGAGGGACCGGTCGACGAGGTGTCCGAGCGTGTCGAGCACGTCGTCCGCCGGCACCGTCCCGAAACCACATACCGCCTCGGCCGCCTCCAGATCGAAGCCCCCGGCGAAGCCGGCCAGGCGCCGGTAGAGCGCGCGCTCCGGCTCGGCGAGAAGTTCGTTGCTCCAGTCGAGCGCCGCGCGAAGGGTCTGATGGCGCGCGAGCACCCCCCGGCGATCCGCGCTCAGGAGTCGAAAGCAGTCGTCGAGTCTCCGGGCGATCTCGGCGGGCGACATCGTGGGAATCCTGGCCACCGCCAGCTCGATGGCGAGCGGTATCCCATCCAGGCGCCGGCAGATGGTCGCGACCGCACCGACGTTCGCCGCGCCGAGCGCGAAGCGGGGATCACGCGCGCTGGCGCGGTCCACGAAGAGCCTCACCGAGTCGAATTGCAGAGCCGACTCCACCGACGTCGCTTGCGCGTCCCCGGGCACCGTCATCGGCGGCGCCGTCCACACGCGCTCGCCCGGAACGTTCAGGATCGCGCGGCTGGTCGCCACCACGCGGAGGCAGGGCGTGGCGGCAAGGAGCGTCTCGACCACCCGGGCCACCTCGTCCAGCGCGTGATCGCAGTCGTCCACGACCAGCAGGAGATCCCGGTTCCCGATCTCGGCGGCGAGCCGCTCGAGCACCGTGCTCTCGTCCTGATCCACGACGGCAAACGATTCGGCGATGGCGGAGGCCGTGAGCGAGGGATCCAGCTCCGGGTCGAGGCTCACCTGCAGGACTCCGTCCGCGTGATCCGCGAGGGATCGGCGAGCCGTCTCCATCGCGAGCCTCGTCTTTCCCGAGCCCCCCGCGCCCGTGATGGTCACGAGGCGGCTCGTGGCGAGAAGTGCCCGCAGCTCGGCGATCTCGGGCTCCCGGCCGACGAACGACGAGCCGGCGACAGGCAGGTTGTGGCGGCTCACGCCGGCGGCCCGGCCGCCGTTCGCGAGACGGCCCAGGTCCGTGGCCAGCTCCGCCATCGAGGCGTAGCGGCGTG
>JAEHDN010000330.1 GCA_016880395.1 Candidatus Eiseniibacteriota bacterium | reverse complement strand
CGCTCCATGAGCGGCATGGCCTGATCGAGCACCCGCCGATGGAACTCAGGGCGGGCGCCAGGCTTGAGGTTGTAGGACCGGATCTCGATCACGCGGCTCACACGCTCACTCTACACACGGGAGGGACACCCGGTCAAAGCCCCGGACGAAGCAGGCATCCCTCGTCGGACGAGCATCCCCTTGGCAATTGCCTCTCGGTCCCATGCTACGCTCATGGGGCAGCATGGCCCCCGCAGGGGCGGATTCGCTCACCCATCATGACTCCAACGAGGATCCTGCCATGCCGGCTCGCACAACCGGACCGGGCTCGAAGCGCGCCCGTCCCCGTATCCTGCCCCTGGTCGCGCTGCTCGCGGCAGGCGTGGCCGCCGCCCTCGGCGCGCGGCCCGCTCCAGCGCAGCTGCTCGCCACGGGCAATCTGGCCGATCTTACCCTCGAGCAGCTCAGCAACATCGAGGTGTCCCTGGTGTCCCGGCGCGCCGAGCCGCTCGCGGACGCACTGGCCTCCGCCTACGTCATCTCCTCGGAGGACATCCGCCGCTCGGGGGCGACGAGCCTTCCGGAGGCCTTGAGGCTCGCTCCCGCGCTCCAGGTCGCCCGCGCGGACGCGAATCAGTACGCCATCAGCGCGCGCGGCTTCAACAGCGTGCTCACGAACAAGATGCTGGTGATGATCGACGGGCGGGTCGTCTATTCGCCGCTCTTCTCGGGCGTCCTCTGGGAAGCTCAGGACGTGATGCTGGAGGATGTCGAGCGGATCGAAGTCGTGAGCGGTCCAGGGGGTACGCTTTGGGGAACGAACGCGGTGAACGGCGTGATCCACGTGGTGACGCGCTCCGCCGCCGACACCCAGGGGGCGCTCCTCGCGGCCGGATCGGGAACGCACGACGTCGTCGTCGGGGCACGGATCGGCGCGACGCAGGGAGCGCGCGGTCACGTCCGTGCCTACGGGCAGTTCTCGAGCCGGGACAACACCGAACGGTCCGATGGCACGGACGTCACGGACGCCTCGGAGCGGCTGCAGGCCGGATTCCGCGGAGACTGGACCGGCGAGTCCCAGGCCATGACCTTCCAGGGGGATCTCTACCGAAGCGACATCGAGCAGATACCCGGCACGCGTCGGGTCTCCGGCGGGAACGCCATCGGGAGCTGGACCCGAGACTACAAGTCGGGGGCGGAGCTCCGCGCGCAGGGCTACTTCGACTACACCGAGCGGGAGCAGCCAGGTTCGATCAACGAGTCGCTCCAGACGTGGGACATCCAGGCGCAGCATGGCTTCCGGCCGGCCCCGAAGCACGACGTCGTCTGGGGGCTCGAGTACCGATATCAGGCAGACCGCGTCGCGAACTTGAGCCCCGCGTTCGCACTCCTTCCCCCGAATCGCGATCTGAGGACGACGAGCCTCTTCGCCCAGGACGCGTTCACCCCGCACGAGCGGATCGAGCTGACCGGCGGGGTGCGACTCGAGCGGAACGAGTTCACCGGCTGGGAGTACCTGCCCAACGTGCGGCTCGGCTGGAAGTCGGCCAAGGCGCGTCTCCTCTGGGGTGCGGCGTCGCGCGCCGTGCGGGCGCCCGCGCGCGTCGACCGTGATTACTACTCGCCCGCCGCGGCGCCGCATCTCTTCCTGGCCGGCGGCCCCGACTTCGACTCCGAGGTGGCCAAGGTCTTCGAGCTGGGCTATCGCGATCAGCTGGCCGAGGGTCTCTCCATCTCGGTCACAGGATTCCATCACGACTACGACAAGCTCCGCTCGCTCGCCCCGTCCCCGGCCGGACCGGTGTTCCAAAATGGAATCGAGGGAACCAACACCGGGGTCGAGCTGTGGGGCAGTTATCGGGCGTCCGCGTCCTGGAGATTCAACGCCGGCTGGGTGCAGCAGTCGATCGACCTGGTCGTCGCTCCCGGCCAGACCAGCCTGATCGGCACCGCCACGCTCGGCAACGATCCGAAATCGTGGGGACAGCTGCGGTCCGCCCTCAATCTGGGGACCCTGGATGTGGACGCTGCGGTTCGTTACGTCGGGAGCCTTCCGAACCCGGAGGTGCCGTCGTACGCCACGCTCGACGGGCGTCTGGGATGGCGGCCGCGCAAGGAGTTCGAGGTGTCCATCACCGGCTGGAACCTGGTCGGCCCGACCCATGCGGAATGGGGCTTTGCGGCTGCACGACCCGAATTCGAGCGAAGCCTGTTCCTCAAGATCACCATGGGCTCCTAGGCTCACCCCCGGCAGGAATCAATCGCCATGATCCGTTGGCTCTTGGTTGGTTGCTCCCTCCTGTCCCTCGCTCCCGCGCCGCTCCGCGCGCAGGACAAGGGGGACCTCGAGCGGCGCGTCAAGGCGGCGTTCCTCTACAAGTTCGCGGGTTACGTGGAGTGGCCGGCCGCCTGCTTCCCCGACGCGGCCACCCCGGTCCGCATCGCCGTGCTCGGGGACGAGCGGCTCCGGGCGGAGCTGGCCACGATGGTGCTCGGCCGCACGGTGAACGGGCGTCCCGTCGTCGTGACCGCGTATTCCGAGGACGACTCCCTCGAGGGGGTTCATGTCCTCTTCGTGGGCCGGAGCGAGGCCGCCCGCCTCGGCAAGCTGAGCGACGATGCGAGGAAGCGGTCGGTCCTTCTCGTGTCCGACGTCGACAGAGCGCTCGACCAGGGGAGCGTCATCGGGTTCGTCCTGAATCGCCGGCGGGTCCGGTTCGACATCTCGCTTGCGGCCGCCTCCAGGTCCGGACTCAGCCTGAGCTCCCGCCTCCTCTCCGTGGCGCGGGCGGTGGTCACGGTGGGATCATGATGTTCGGCGCGATTCGCCGGTCGATCCGGCACAAGTTCATGCTGGTGGTGACATTGACGACGCTCGTCGCGCTCGTGCTCGCGTCGATTGCGCTCGTCAACTACGACCTCCTCACGTACCAGCGCACCTGGATCGCGGACCTGTCGACGCAGGCGGACATCCTCGGGCTCGCGAGCGCGCCGGCGCTCTCGTTCCAGGATCCGAAGACGGCAGAGGAGAATCTCGCGCTCCTCTCGGTGCGTCCCCACGTCGCCGCCGCCGCGATCTACACGGCCGACGGCCGCCTCTTCGCTTCCTATCGGCGCGATTCCGCGGACGCGACCCCGCTCCCGCCCAGGCCGGGACCCGCCGGGCATCAGGTCGGGGTGCGCGAGATCTCCCTCTTCCGTCCGATCGTGACCCCCGACGAGCAGCTCGGCTGGGTCTACCTGCGCGCGCGGTACGATCTGACGGGCCGCCTCCTCAGCTACCTCGCGATCGTGGGCGCCGTCATGCTCGCGAGCCTCACCGTGGCCGCGCTCATGTCGGTGGCGCTCCAGGCGTCGGTCATCCGCCCCATCCTCGCCATCGCGCGCGTGGCGCACGAGGTGAAGGACAGGCGCAACTACGCGGCCCGCGTGCCCAAGACGACCGAGGACGAGACCGGATATCTGGTCGAGACCTTCAACGACATGCTCGGGGAAGTGGAGCAGCGCACCGAGGATCTCGAGCGCGCGAACCGAAAGCTCGAGCAGGAGGTCGCGGTGCGTCAGAGCGCCGAGCGTGCGCTCATCGAGGCGGATCGGCGCAAGGACGAGTTCCTGGCGACGCTCGCCCACGAGCTGCGGAACCCGCTCGCTCCGCTCCGGAATTCGCTCCAAATCTTGAAGTCAGCCGGACCGGGCTCGGAGGAGGCCGGGCTGGCGCGGGACATCATGGACCGCCAGCTCCGCCAGCTCGTCCGGCTGGTCGACGATCTCCTCGACGTCTCGCGCATCACGACCGGAAAGGTCGTTCTCCAGCGTGAGCCCGTGGCTCTCGACACGATCGTCGAGAGCGCCCTCGAGACCGTGCGCCCCTTCGTCGCCGAGCGCGGGCTCGCGCTCTCGGTGAAGACCCCGGACGAGCCCCTGACCCTCTGGGCCGATCCGACGCGGATGGCCCAGGCGCTCCTCAACCTGCTGCACAACGCCGCCAAGTTCACCGATCCGGGAGGCGGGATCGATCTCCTCGTGGAGCGCGAGCGGAACGATCTCACGATCACCGTCGCCGATAGCGGGATCGGCATTCCCGCGCACATGCTGCCCGTCATCTTCGACATGTTCACCCAGCTCGACCGGTCGCTCGAGCGGCCCTATTCGGGGCTCGGCGTGGGGCTCTCGCTCGCGAAGCGGCTCATCGAGCTCCACGGCGGAACCCTCGAAGCGAGGAGCGAGGGACAGGGGCGCGGAAGCCGCTTCATCGCGCGCCTGCCGGGAATCGTCGCCGCACGGGATCGATCCGGGCCAGGCGTAGCGACCACTGCGGGGGATGGGACCCCATCGCCCCGGCGGCGTGTGCTCGTCGCGGACGACAACCAGGATTTCACGGCGAGCTTCGCGCTCATGCTGCGCGGGATGGGGCATGACGTGATCGAGGCCCACGACGGCGCCGAGGCGCTCCGGGCCGCGGGATCCGTGCTGCCCGACATCGCGTTCCTCGACATCGGACTTCCGAAGATGAATGGCTACGATCTGGCGCGCAGCCTCCGGGCGAATCCGGAGACGCGGGCGGCCGTGCTGGTCGCGGTGACTGGTTGGGGCCAGGACGAGGATCGCCGGTGCGCGGCGGATGCCGGCTTCGACCTGCACCTCGTCAAGCCGGTCGAGCCCTCCCAGATCGAGTCGATCTTCGCCAGCCTCGGCTCAACGTCCCTTCGTCCCATCGCGTAGCACGATCTGCCCCTTGCGGGTGAAGTCGATCGACTCGCCCAGGATGCGCGCCGCTTCCTGCGGCGCGTGGAAGCCGTTCGAGTTCTCCGCCTCCACGAAGTCGAGCCGGAACTGCGCGAGCCGCTGGTAGCGGCGTGCGGCGGTGAGCCGGACCTCGTTCTGACCGATCGATTGGGCGTGCTGGATGTCCTCGATCAGATCGACCAACGCGTCCATCGCCTGATTGCGAAGCTTGTACGTGCGGTCCTGGATGGCCTCGACGCGGGCGCGAAGCTCGTCCTCGGGGAACTTGTGGCAGGTCTGGCACGCCCGATTGATGTCGAGGAGCGGGCTCCGCACGTGGTGGTCGCTGATCTTCATCGCCCCTTCGCGCATGTAGGGCATGTGGCAGTCGGCGCAGGCCACGCCCGACCGCGCGTGGATTCCCTGGCTCCACATCTCGAACTCCGGATGCTGCGCCTTGAGCACCGGCGCCCCTGTCTCGGCGTGCACCCAGTCCGTCTGCTGGATCTCATCGTAGTAGGCCTGGATCTCCTCGACCTTGATCCCCTTGGCCCATGGGTAGACGAGCTGCTTCTCCTTCCCCTTGAAGTAGTACTCCACGTGGCACTGGCCGCAGACGTACGACCGCATCTCCTGGCGCGTGGCGTCCTTGTTGACGTCGTAGTTCGCCAGGCCCTGCGAGGCCTTGAGCGCGCGGATGCCTTCCATGAAGCCGGGCCGTGTCACCCGAAGCTCCATCGTCTCGGGGTTGTGGCAGTCGATGCAGGAGACGGGGTGGGTGACGAGCTTCCGGGCCTCCGCGTAGGACATGCTGTTCATCCGCTCGAACCCCCGCTTCAGGTCGCCGTCGCCGAGCTTGCGATACGGGATCACGATCGAGGCATGGCAGTGAAGGCAGGTGCCCGGCTGCGTCGTGACGAGCTGGCGCTCGGTGAAGGTCTGATCGTTCAGCATGTACGCGTGGCCGCGCTCCTCGCGGAAATCGACGGCGAAGGCGTAGCCCGCCCACATGGTCTTGAGCCGTGGATCCTGCTCGAGCCGCGACCGGGCCACGATGGATCGCGGATCGGCTGCGGAAGGGGTGCGCGGCTCCGCCTCGCTCCCGCCGTAGCGCGTCCGGATCATGTCGACCGTGCGCTTGTAGCCGTCGTACTCGGCCGGGAAGTTCTTCCCCCAGATCGCCGGGTCCTCGGTGTTCTCGTTGATCTCGACCACGCGGAAGAACGGATTCTTCCCTTCCTGCTTCCGCTGCACGATGTTGATCAGGAGGGCTGCGATGCCTCCCGCCGCGATCGCGGCCACGACGGCGACGATCAGCGCCGTACGGACCGGGGATCCACCACCTCGACGCATGTCGGAGTCTCCTTGGCTCTAGGGGTGCCCTACGCTGCCGTGGCAGCGGATGCAGGACAGGTCCCGCGACTGCTCGTGCCCCGCCGTCATCATGGCGACTGTGGTCCCGTGGCAGCCGCGGCAGTTCGCTTCGACGATCTCTCGATTCCGGGGCTTGATCTGGATCGGGTCGTGGAACCCTCCCAGCGTGAAGTGGAGGGAGTGCCAGAACCCGTTCCGCGCCTTCGTCGCCATCTTGCCGATGGGATCGTGAGGCGTGTGGCAATCGTTGCAAGTGGCGGTCGCGTGATGAGTCGATCGGACCCAGCTCTCGTACTCGTCGCGCATGACGTGGCAGTGGGCGCACGAGCGGGGGTCGTTGACGAGGTAGGACCCACCGTGCGCGTAGGTGAACGTGTAGACGCCCGTGCCCACCGCGACGCCGACGGCGAGGCCGGCGAGCACGGCTGGAGCGTCGCGGAGCGACCACCCGCCACGGCGGCGGGGCCTCAGACGGCCTCCGAGCGCCGAGCAGCACTACGAGATGGATGATGCGGATTGAATGGCGACGGCAAGCGCGCCCCTCGTCCTGCCCCTTCCCCGGCGGGAGCATAGAGGGGCACGACGCGATGGGCAACGATGTTAGGACGCGCGCGGCGGGAGCGGCGCGGAGCGGCGCGGCGACATCTCCCAGAACGCCGCCGGGGACGCCGCGCCGCGCAGAGCCCGCCCCGCTCAGCACAGGAACCGCTTTGTAACCCGGACAGGAGACCGCGCCGGAACGCTACACCGCTCGCCTGCCACTGATGACGTTCAGCAGGAAGATGACGATGGCTACGATCAGCAGGAGGTGGATGAATCCACCCATGGCCACCTTGGTAATCAGGCCCAAAGCCCATAGAACTACGAGAAGTACCGCGATCGTGACGAGCATGTCCGAATCCTCCCGGCCCCCCCAGGGGTGCACGGTGGGCGCCCTGTGCGCCCACGGCAAGAGGGCTAAGCAAGAAGCTTACCGAGACGCCATGCATCATCCTCGCGATCCGCGCGGGCGATCACCGGAACCGGAGCTTGATCTTGCCCCAGGTGGTCGATTCGGTGGCCGTCGAGCAGTCATTCATCACACCGGGCGTGGGGTTGCACCCGGTTCCCGCGGGCGTGCCGGACCCCGTGTAGCGGTTGAGTCCGTCGAACAGGACCCACGTGCCCGCGGGCCCGAGGCGGCCCGTCGAGCGGTCGGTTGCCCCTTCGATCGAGTTGTACGTCTTACTCTCCACCTCCACGGTGTCCGCTCCCTCGATCCGGAAGAGCCGGACCGTGTCGCCCGCGTTGTTGAGGCTGAGCCCGCTCACGGTCCGGCTCGCGGCGCGCTGCCAGTCCTCCGCCATGCGGCCCGTCACGAGCAGCACGCTCCCCGGAGCGAGCGAGCCCGTGAAGGCATAGCGGATGGTCGAGTCGGCGTCGGAGACGAGGTAGCCCACGAGCGCCTCGACGGAGGCTCCCCCATTCCGGATCTCGAGCCACTCGTCCTGACGCGCGACGAAGGCCCCGTCGCCGTCCCAGTCCCGCGCGGGGCCGGCGAGGATCTCGCTGAGCTCGATCCCCGTCGCCGCGCCCGGGGCCGCCGCTGTTTCGTGAATCGCCCCATCCTCGGCGTGTCTCACGCCGGCCTCAGCGCGCGTCACGCCCGCCTCCCTCCGCACCATCCCAGCGACGACCGCAATCGCCACCGCCAGCACCAGCACCCACAACGCAATCGCCCACGAACGCACCATGACCTCCTCCTTTCAGGAGTCTCGGGTTGCGTCGGGGCGACACGGAAGATGCGGGAGCGCGACGGCGGGGGAGGCCGGCGCGAGGTGACTACACCGGCTCGCGATGCCTCGTGCGCCAGATCGAGCGGGGCGCGCCCTGGTCGGGCAGGAGCCGGGGAAGATTCCACAGCGCGGGGAGAACGAGGAGGAACGTCATCGCCGCGCCCCATGCGGGGCTCTGGAGCGCAGCGGCGACACCGGGGGTGTTGAGCCAGACCGCCAGCACGATCGCGGAGATGAGCGCTCCGCGGAGATACCCCCCGCCCAGGAACGCGACGGTCAGGCCCGCGAATCCGAGCGGCACGGGCCAGCGCT
>JAEHDN010000329.1 GCA_016880395.1 Candidatus Eiseniibacteriota bacterium | reverse complement strand
GAGCGCGGCCAGCGGCCGTCGGCAGCCCGACGCGTCCAGCCACGGCGTGCCTCTCGCGAATGTCGAGACCTCGCGCGCCGATTCGGCCGTCGCTGGCTCGGCCGATTCGGTTCGGATCACGATCGAGTCCCAGGGCCTGGACAGTACCGTCCTTCGGTCTAGCCTGGGGGTGTTCGGGAGGTAGAGGCGCTGCCCCAAGCTAACGGCGGGTCCTCCAGGATCGCCGCCGATTCACCAAGATTCGAGCGGAGGGGTTACTTCAATAACACCATCTTCCGGTTGAGCCATTTCTCCCCTTCGACCTCGAGCCGGTAGAGATAGATCCCCGAGCCGACCGGTCTTCCGTGCAGGTCCCTGCCATCCCAGTCGATCGACCCCGGGCCGGCCGCGCGCGTCGCCGCGACGAGCGTTGCGATGAGGCGGCCCGACACGTCGAAGACGCTCAACCGCACCCGGGCACGGCGCGGCAGCTCGTAATCGATCCGGGTACGCGGATTGAACGGGTTGGGTCGCGCTCCGTGGAGCGCCAGCCCATAGCGCGGCGTGCCTTCCTCGGCGCCGGTCACCGGCGCGTGCACGACCTGGAACTGCCGCATCATCTCGTGGTCCTCATGCTCGAGGATGTGGCAGTGGTACACATAGCGACCCGCGAAGTCCTCGAAGCGCGCGATCACTCGAAGCACCTCGTTCGGGCCGACCGGAGCCGTGTCCTTCCACCCGGCCTCGTACGGCTGCGGGGGCACGGGCGATCCGACCAGGATGATCGTGTCCCCGGACATCGTGAACGACTGCCGATCGAGCACCTGGAACTCGACCAGGTGCAGGTGCATCGGGTGCGTCACCTCGGAGTGGTTCTGGAACCGCCAGATCTCCGTCGTGCCCAGCACTGGGAATTCCGTGACGTCGTCGAATGGCTTGCCATTGATCGTCCAGAACGTCCCGCCGCAGGGCGCCGGAGCGGGACTCCGCGCGAGCACGAAGTCCCGGGTCACGACGGCGTCCCCTTCGGGAATGCGCGGTACGGTCGCGAGCGTGCCCGGCAGCGGAGTCGTGTGCCCGGCCAATCCCTGCACGACGAACTTCATGATGTTCGGAAGCGCCGGCATCTGCGGGTCGCCGTTCGGGAACGGCGCCGGCGCGCTGTTCTCGAGGACGATCTCCGTGCCCGCGGCGAAGGGGCCGAAGTCGATCACAACGTCCGCTCGCTCACCTGGCGTGATCGTCACGGTGCCGCGCGACACGGGCGCCGCGAGGAGCCCTCCGTCGCTCCCGATCTGCTGGAAGGGCGCCCCGTTCGACAGGTGCAGCGTGTAGGCGCGCGAGGTCGAGCCGTTGAGCATGCGGAAGCGGTACTTTCCCTGCTTCACGTTCAGGTAGGGCCACACCTTCCCGTTCACGACCGCCTTGTCCCCAAAGGACATCTCGCGCCAGACGTCCGGGTAGACGATCCGTCCGTCAGCCTTGAGGGTCCGGTCCTGGATGGCGAGCCCGATCTCGAACTCGCCGGACGGGAGATTGAGCGCGGCCTCCGCCGCGTCCCGGATCAGGTAGAAGCCCGCGAGCCCCATCATCACGTTGAGCCGCGTGATCCCCATCGCATGATCGTGGTACCAGAGGGTCGTGGCGAGCTGGCCGTTCGGGTAGTGGAAGGTCTGGGACTGCCCCGGCAAGATCGTGGTCTCCGGATAGCCGTCGCTCTCCGGAGGCACGTGCCCGCCGTGGAGGTGAGAGACGATGCGTGCCGTCGGTCCCGCCATGTCGGGGCCGTGCAGGCAGAGATCGACGGGCAGGAAGTGCTCCGTCCTGAGGGCACCGGTGGCGTCGCGGAGATCGTTCCGCCAGGTCACCGTCACGGGGTTGCCCACCGACGCTTCTATGGTCGGTCCCGGATAACTGCCCCCGTAGCCCCAGACCGTCGTGGCCGGGAGATCCCGGTGAAGCTTCTGTTGGGTCTCGGTCACCGCGATGGAATAGGTGGCCGCACCTCCGGCCGTGCCCGAGACCGGCACCGCAACGGCGGGAAGCGGCAGCGGGTCGACATAGGGTTCGAGCACGAGTGGACATAGATTGGTCGTGCAGGGAGCGTTGTCTCCCTGATACACACCGCTCAGGGCCGCGCACGCGACCGCCGTGAGCGTGTCGCACGAACCGTCCGGGAGGCAGCAAGCTCCCGTGGGTGGCGTCGGCAGGAACGTGACTTCGAGCGTGGGCCGGTTCGCGATGGTCGCGGTCTCGCGGCTCGCGAAGCGCCGCAGGTTGATGCTGGACGCCTCGTCGCCCCGGATCACCCAGCCCGCGTTCACGGCTGAGCCCTGGACCCAGGACTGCACGTCCGCGACCAGGGACGAGCCGCTCCACTGATAGGCGACGCTCGCCACGGCCGGCACGGACAGGCTGGCGCTCGGCGTCGCGACGAAGTCGCCTCCCGGCGTGTTCCAGAGCACGGTGTTGTAGAAGCGGTGGAGCCAAGTGACGTCGTCGGTCGTCGCGGTCCCGCCGGAACTTTCGTTCCCGCTCCCGATGGACGTCCCCTGGCCCCAGCTCGCGTTGACGCGGTGGAGTGCCACGTCGACGGGGCTCCCCGCCGCCGAGTTGCAGTACAGGGAGACGGTCGCGTTCTGGATGACCGCCGTCGAGGGAACGGCGCCGAGGTCGAACTGAACGATGCCGCGGCGCTTGAGCCCGCTGTTCTGGTTTCCCGTGAAGATGTACTGTCCCAGGGCATTGCTTCTCGAGCCTGTGGCGTCCTCGTAGAGGGTGTTGTCCTGGCTCGCCACGAGCGTGAGTGTGACGGCCGCATTGGGACAGGGCTCGGGCGTGCAGCTCACGCCGGCTCCCTGGAACTGGCCACCTTGCACGAGGCACGCGGCCGCCGTGGTCTGTTCGCAGCCCGAAGGAAGGCAGCAGGCGCCCGTTCCTGCCTCGAGCACGGTGATCGTGCCGGACATCCCGCCCGCAGTGCCGTCACCATTGTCGATTCCGTGGGGCTTGCAATAGAACCAGAACACGCCCGTGTGCGTGAACTGTCGCGTGAACGTGAGGTCGGTGCCGTTGAGCGGCG
Organism: Candidatus Eiseniibacteriota bacterium; assembly: GCA_016880395.1. GTDB lineage: Bacteria > Eisenbacteria > RBG-16-71-46 > SZUA-252 > SZUA-252 > WS-9. Next base: position 2,947 of record JAEHDN010000329.1, on the reverse strand, counting down.
CATCCCACTGCTCGATGCTGCCGGCCACCGATGTCGTCGTGTGATTTCCCTCCTGACGAACCCACCGCACCGAATCACCCACCGTGATGACCGCGTCGACGACGGGACCGCCCTGCGGATGGATGCTGAAGTCGAAGGAGTAGGTATACAGCGTGTCGATGGTGGCTTGCGCCGCCGACGGGGCCAGTGCTGCGAGGAGAATCACGGGGGCGAGAAGCGCCCACGGGGACGACCACGGCATGCGGCGCCGGGCCGGAGGAGAGGGCTTCATGGGGGCCTCCAGGCGAAGGGAGTATGCCCCCACACGGGACCGTTCGCGCCCGGCCGCACGCATGGGCTTGGACGAGACATCTGAGCCTCGATCCTACCCAGGGTCGAGTGCCCCGTCGCCGGCTCCTCTTGGCCCAGGCCACAGGCGACCTTAGACTACCCGCCGCCGTCCCCCGGAGGCCCGCCCCACTCGAGCCAGGTCCCGGCGCCCGTCTCGATGGCCCGTCGATGGATGGCATGCGCGGCCGCCAGGTCCTCGACCGCGACGCCGAGCGATTCGTACACAGTGATCTCTCCGGGTGAGGTGCGCCCCCGCACCGTCCTCAGGAACACCTCGCCCACCTCTCCGAGGAGATGGGCGTCCGTGATCGCGCCCTCCTTGCGGGGAATCAGGAAGTCGCCCGCCTCGTTCATGCACGATTCCCGGCAATCGGTATAGAAGCGCGCGTGGCGCACGGCCTCCGTGTCCAGCTCGCGGGAGGCCGAGAAGCAGGCCCCGACCGCGTTCACGTGGGCGCCGGGAGCGAGCCAGGCGCCCTCGAGCACGGGATCTCGGGACGAGGTCGTCGTGCAGATGAGATCCGCGCCACGCACCGCGTCTTCGCCCGTTGTCGCCACCTCGATGGGCACTCCGGCTTCGCCCGACGCCTCGCGTGCGAACCGCTCCGCGTTGGCGCGGCTCCGGCTCCAGACGCGCACGCGCCGAAGCGGTCGCACGGCCTTCATCGCGGCGAGGTGCATCCGGGCCTGGACGCCCGAGCCGAGGAGCGCGAGGTCGCCGGCGTCCGGCCGCGCGAGCGCGTCAGTCGCCGCGCCTGAGGCCGCGGCCGTCCGGATGGCCGTGATCGCCGAGGCGTCCATGATGGCGAGCGGCTCACCGTGCGCGACGCCGAAGAGCATCACGACGCCCTGGTGCGCGTCGTAGGGCGTGCCGTGATTGCCCGGCATCACCGTGACGACCTTGAGTCCGAAACGGGGCGGCCCTCCGAGATAGCCCGGCATCAGCCCGAGGAGCCCCGAACGGTCGGGCAGCCCGACCTTGCTCCGGAGCGGCAGGACCGCGTCGCCGCGCGAGAGCGTCGCGAGCGTCTCGCGCATCAGCGGCACGCATGCCTCCATCGGAAGGAGGTCCCGCACGCCCGCCTCGTTGACGAAGAGAACCTTCATCGATGTCCCCCTACGAGGAGAAGACCGCCAGCATGCGCTCGGGATCCACGTTGCCGCCTGAGACGACGCTCACGACCACCTCGTCGGATCCAGCCTTCACCCTGCCCGCCAGGACGGCCGCGGTCGCGGCCGCGCCGGCCCCCTCGACGTAGAGCTTGGCGCGCACGAGGAGCATCCGCATCGCTTCCAGGATCTCGGCCTCCCCGATGAGAACGATCTCGTCGAGGAGGTCGCGCGCGATCTCGAGCGGGAGCGCGCCCACGAACGGAGGCGTGAGGCCGTCCGCCACCGTCGGCGCGCGCGGCACGGGGATCGGCTTCCCCGCGTCGAGCGCGGGTGTCATGCCGGGACCGGCCTCGAGCTCGACGCCGATGACCCGGCACCCCGGCTTGAGCGCCTTGACCGCAGAGGTCACACCGGCCATCAGCCCGCCGCCCCCGATCGGCACGACCACGCAGGTCACGTCGGGAACCTGCTCCACGATCTCCAGACCGAGCGTGCCCGCCCCCGCCAGACCCACCGGATCGTCGAACGGGTGTACGAACGACGCGCCCGTGCGGGCTTCTTCCTCGTGGAGCCGGTCGAAGAGCGTCGCCCGATCGGCGTGCGTCACGATGACCGCGCCGTATCCGCGGACCGCGTCCATCTTGGAGCGCGGGGCGTCGGTCGGCATGACCACGGTGCAAGGCACGCCGGCCACGCGGGCCGCCCAGGCGACCGCCTGCGCATGGTTCCCTGCCGAAACCGTGATGAGCCCCCGCGCACGCCGCTCCTCCGGCATGGAGAGCACGATGTTGAGCGCTCCGCGCGGCTTGAAGGAGCCCGTCTTCTGGAAGCTCTCGCACTTGAGGAGGAGCTGCGTCCCCGCGCGCTCGCCGAGGACCCGGGAGCTGAGCACCGGCGTTCGGTGGAGCCGGTCCCTTGTGCGTGCAGCAGCCTCGCGAATGGACTGGAGTGGGATGGGCATGGGGGCCGATGCTAGCGTACGGGGGTAGCGGCTGCAGTGCGAAAGATGGAGGGGTCGATGTTCCGGCTTCGATTCCCGGCCCGGCAGATTCCGGACTGGGCCGCCCGGTTCGGCAGCGCCGACGGCGACCGGTCGATCGAGGCGATCGGCCGGCGGGTCAGGTCGCGCGGGTTCCTGACGCGCACCGAGTTCCTCGCGGTCTGCGCCTGGAAGTCCCCGCGCTCCGCACCCCGCTGCCGCGAGAACTCCGAGCGCGACATCCGGACGCTCACGGGCGCGGCGCTGGCCTCGTCCGACGAGGAGGTGAAGATCGAGCTCCTTCGCCTGCTCCGCGGGGTCGAATGGCCGACCGCATCGGCCATCCTTCACTTCTGCGATGAGCGCCCCTATCCGATCTTGGAGTATCGCGCGGTCTGGTCCCTGGGCCACGCGAAACCGCCGCCCTACACGAGAGATCTCTGGCTGCGCTACGTAACCTTCACGCGGGCACTCGCCACGCGCCACCACCACTCGATGCGAACCATCGACAAGGCCCTGTGGCAG
>JAEHDN010000328.1 GCA_016880395.1 Candidatus Eiseniibacteriota bacterium | reverse complement strand
GAGGCCTCGCCGCGCAGGTAGACACCGTTGAACTCATCGCGGACGGAGGCGAGGAGGTATCGCTTGGGGATGAAGGCCGGGTGGACGCGCACGTCCAGCCCGCCCGGCGTGCGCATCGCGATCCCGAGCAGCTTCGCGACGTACCCGAACCGGTCCGCCTGGCGGAGATCCTCGAGCTCCATCCCGACGATTCCCTCGGTGGGGATGGATCCGGGGTCGATCGAGGCCGGAAACGCGCGGCGCACGAGGATCGTCAGCTTCTGCGCCGTGTCGGCGCCGGAGAGGTCGAGGGACGGGTCGGCCTCGGCGAAGCCGAGCTTCCGCGCGGCGTCGAGCGCCTCCCCGAAGTCGCGACCCTCGCGCTCCATGGTCGAGAGGATGTAGTTCGTCGTGCCGTTCAGGATGCCGACGAGGAGCTGGAAGCGCTCCGTGCGGAGGCCGTGATCGAGGCTCTGGAGGATCGGGATCACCCCGGCGACCGAGGCCTCGTACCGGAGGGCGGCGCCGCTCTGCGCCGCGAGCGCCTCGAGCTCGGCGCCGTGGCTCGCGATCAGGAGCTTGTTGGCCGTGACGACGGGGAGTCCCCGCTCGAGCGCGCGCGTCACGGGAGGGAGCGCGCGCTCGGCCCCGCCCATCACCTCCACCATGAGATCGATGTCGGACGCCTCGGCGACCTCCATGGCGTCCCCGCCGATCGCGGCGCCCCCGAGCGCGGCCTCTCGCGGCTTGCTCGGCTCGGCCACCGCCACGCGCGTGACCACGAGCGGCATCCCGGCCGCGAGCTCGATGTCGGAGGCGCGCTCGCGCAGGAGGTGGAGCAGGCCCGTGCCTACCACACCGCAGCCGAGCATTCCGATTCGCAGAGGAGAAGCCATGAGCCGGTCCAAGCTACTGGACGCGGCGGAGGGTGTCAAACGAAGCGGGGCGACGCTGACGCCAGCCCGGGCGAGAGGGTCGCTACGAGCGGCGAGGCGGACCCCACTTCTCGCGGAAGACGCGGAGCGAGAAGTCCGGATCGATGCGCTTGAGCTCCCGCGCGGCCCGCGCCAGACGCCGGCGGGCGTCCTTCGCGTGCGTCTTCTGCCATTCCACATAGCTGTCGAGGAGCGCGTCCCACGAGTGGCGCCGGTGCTCGCCCTCGAACGACTCCTGGGCGGAGCGCTCGATGTGGAAGGCCTCGCCCGTGCTCAGTCGGCGCACGAGGTTCAGGTACTCGCCGCTCATCCAGGTCAGGACCTTGGTGTACGCCTCGAAGTTGCGGGAGAGCTTGTCCATGACCTCGGTAATTCCGGCCCGCGGGCCGTAGAGCCGCTCCGCGTACGCCGAGGCGAACTGGTAGTAGGACTTGCCCCGCCCGGTCAGCCGGTCGGCCTCATCCTCTGGGGCGCGTATCGGATCCACGCCGGCCATGGCCTCGCTGAAGATGCCGAGCGACACGTACAGGAAGTCGGCATTGGCCTTGTACACACGGTAGCGGTAGCGCTGGTCCTTGCTCTCCTGGACGCGCGCGAACACGTCCGCGTCGCACGGCGAGACCAGATCGGCGCGCAGGAGATCCTCGCGCCCGGACACGACGCCGGAGAGGAGCGCGGCCGTGTAGATGTTCACGTCCTCGTCGAACTCGGCGAGGTCGGACGGAAGATCGGAGTCGATCCGGGAGAGAAGGAAGCTGTTGATGAAGAAGTAGCCCACGTCCTCTTGCGCGGACGGCGCCTTGAGGTCGGGATGGATCGCCAGCTTCAGATAGTGCGGACCGCCCATGGGACACCCCCTGTCCAGGCGCCCGGTACGGCGCGCCCAAAGGGGGGGATTTGCACGTCTTGTGCCATTGGAATTTGCACCGCAGCCACTGCCCATGGGGCCCGGTACCGGTAGATTGAACTCACGAATTCACAGGAAGTTCCATCGGCCGGTGGAGAGGGAAGGAGGGCTGGGGGTTTGCGCCCACCGCGCCACGGTGGTGCGAAATGCGCCCCACATGAATTCTGCAATGCCAGGGATCGAATCGGGCGTGCGTCAGGCGTGAGGGCCGATGGGCAGGACCATGTAGAGGAAGCTGCGGATCACGACGGTGAGGTAGATCGCGAACATGGTGATGACCGCCCCGGGCAGCCACCGCACCTTCTTCCGGTAATGCCAGAGGAGCACACACCCG
>JAEHDN010000050.1 GCA_016880395.1 Candidatus Eiseniibacteriota bacterium | reverse complement strand
CTGCAGCGCGTTTCTGGCGCCGAGAAGGGCCCGGACCGGCGCGCGTCGCCCTCGGGCCGCTGGTGTAGACTCCGCTGATGAACGCACCCCACGGAGCGCCGCGCGCGGCTCCCGAGCCGCACATGCCATCGCCTTCGGCGCCGGTCCCGCCCCCGGTCCGGAAGGGCCAGACCCTCGAGCTCGACATCGAGAACCTCGCGTTCGGCGGAAAGGCGCTCGCGCGGGTCGACGGCTTCGTCGTCTTCGTGGAGAACGCGCTCCCTGGCGATCGTGTCGTCGCCACGGTCTTCCGCAAGCGGCGGAGCTATGCGGAGGCGCGCACGGACCGCGTCCTCACGCCCTCGCCGGCCCGCGTCGAGCCTCGCTGCGAGCACGTCCCGACCTGCGGTGGATGCCGCTTCCAGGATCTCGATTACGCCGAGCAGCTCCGGCACAAGGAGCGGCAGATCGAGGAGTGCCTCGAGCACCTGGGTCGGCTCCGGGTCGCGCCTCGGCCGACCGTGCCCGCGCCGAGACTCTTCCACTACCGGAACAAGATGGAGTACTCCTTCGCGCGGGACGCCTCCGGGCAGCTCACGCTCGGGCTCCATGTCCGGGGGTTCTTCGACCGGACGTTCGACCTCGTGCGGTGCCACATCGCGACGCCCGTCTCGAGCGAGATCGTGGCCTTCCTGCGCGACGCGGCGCGACGCGCCTCCCTCACCGCCTACGACACGCGCACCCACCGGGGCCTGCTCCGCTACCTCACCATCCGGGAGGGAATCCGGACCGGGCAGGTGATGGTCAACCTCGTGGCGTCGGAGGATCACCCGTTCTTTCGCGAGCTGGCCGCCGATCTCACGCGCGCCTTCCCCTCGATCGCCACGGTCGTGCTCAACACCACGCGGCGGCGCGCCCAGGTGGCCACCGGCGAGGAGGAGCGCGTGCTCGTCGGGCGGGGCACCATCGAGGACGTGCTGGGCGGGATCACGTTCGAGATCTCCCCGAACTCCTTCTTCCAGACGAACACGGAGCAGGCCGAGCAGCTCCTGGCGTTGGCGCTCGAAGGGCTCGCCCTGAGCGGCACCGAGCGCGTCCTCGACGTCTACTCCGGCACCGGCACCTTCACGCTGCCGATCGCGCGCGCGGCCGCGGAGGCGATCGGCGTCGAGTCCTCGGTGATCGCGGTGCGGGACGCCGAGCGGAACGCGGCCCGGAACGGGATCGGGAATGCGCGCTTCGTGACGGGCGAGGCGGTCGAGGTGCTGCGCGACCGCTTCGGCCTGGGAACGCGCGGGCCGGAGGGGTCACCCGACCGACTGGAGGTCGACGCCGTGCTGGTCGACCCGCCGCGGGCCGGTCTCCATCCGGGCGTGATCCAGCGCCTCAACCATCTCGGGGCGCCTCGCCTCGTTTACGTATCCTGCAACCCGAGCACGCTCGGCCGCGACCTGGCGCTCTTCTGCCAGTCCCGCTACCGGCTCGACTGGGTGCGCGGCGTGGACATGTTCCCCCACACCCCCCATATCGAGTGCGTGGCCGTGCTCCGGCTGGTCGAAGCGTGATACAGTCACGGACGCGATTCCCGCAGCGTCCCGGCGCCGTTCGAGGCCGGGAGACGTCGCAGCACCCCGACATCTGGATCGATCCATGACACTCACCCAGGCGGCGGCCGCCCGGTCGCCCGTCCATGAGACGACGCTGTCCAACGGACTCAAGGTCCTCATACAGGAGGTCCGGACCGCGCCCGTCGTCTCGTTCATGGTCTGGTATGGCGTCGGCTCTCGAAACGAGACCTCCGGCATCACCGGGATCTCCCACCTGCTCGAGCACATGATGTTCAAGGGCACCCCCACCTACGGGAAGGGAGAGATCGCGCGCGTCCTCCAGCGCCACGGCGCTTCATTCAACGCGGGGACGTCGCTCGACTACACCTGCTACTACGAGGTGCTCGCGAGCGACCGGCTCGACCTCGCGGTCGCCCTCGAGGCGGACCGGATGGCGAACGCGCTCATCCCGGAGGAGGAGCACCGTCTCGAGATGACGGTCGTGCGCTCGGAGCTCGAGCGGAACGAGGACAATCCGCACCGCGCGCTCTTCCTCGAGCTCTTCGCCCAGGCGTTCAAAGCCCACCCGTACCACTGGCCGACGATCGGCTGGAGGACGGACGTCGAGCAGATCACGACCGAGGAGATCCGGAGCTACTACCGCGCGCACTACATCCCGAACAACGCGGTGGCGGTGGTCGTGGGGGACGTGGACCCGGCCCAGGGGCTCGCGCTCGTCGAGCGGCACTTCGGCTCGATTCCCCGCGGCCCGGAGCCTCCGGTCGTGCGCGTGGTCGAGCCGCCGCAGACGGGCGAGCGCCGGTTCAAGATCCGGAAGCCGGGCGACACCAGCTACGTCATCGTGGGCTGGCGAAATCCCGCTCTCACGAATCCCGACAACTACGCGCTCGACGTGCTCGGGATGATCCTCGGCCACGGCCGGACGTGCCGGCTCTATCGAGGGCTCGTCGAAGGCAAGCTGGCGACCGAGGTCGACGCGGCGAACGAGACCGCGCGGGACCCGTTCCTTCTCATCGCCCAGGCCACCGTCGCCCCCGGAGCCACGCTCGAGGGAGCCGAGGATGCCCTCCACCGGGAGGTGGATCTCCTCCGCACCCAGCCGGTTACAGCCGAGGAGCTGGCGCGGGCGAAGCGCCAGGTGGAAGCGTCGTTCGTGTACTCCAAGGACTCGATCCGGAGCCTGGCGCAGCAACTGGGGTACTTCGAGACGGTGGCTTCCTACCGGTACCTCGACACCTATCTCCAGCATCTGACCTCGGTCGGCCCGGACGACGTCCGCCGCGTGGCGGAGACCTTTCTCACCGAGGACTCCCGCACGGTCGGCCTGTACGACCCGATCGAGCCTTCCGAGGCGCCGGCGGCGTGAGCCCCGCGCGCGTCGAG
>JAEHDN010000327.1 GCA_016880395.1 Candidatus Eiseniibacteriota bacterium | reverse complement strand
TGCCGGAGGAGCGGCGCATCTTCCCGAACCTCACCGTGCTCGACAACCTGTCGATGGGGATCAAGCAGGGCCGGGCCGCGGCGAATCACTCCGCCACCACCTGGACCGTCGAGCGGATCTACGAGCACTTCCCCTTCATGCGGGAGCGGACCGCCCAGAAGGGCCGGCTCCTGTCGGGAGGCGAGCAGCAGATGCTCGCCATCGCGAGGACCTTGATGGGCAACCCGGATCTCGTGCTCGTGGACGAGCCGACGGAAGGTCTCGCCCCGCTCGTCGTGAAGGAGGTCCGCGATGTGCTGGCCGAGGTCAACCGGGCCGGGGTCTCGATCCTCCTGGTCGAGCACAACCTGAAGGTGGCGATGTCTCTCGCCCACCGCGTCTATCTCATGGGCAAGGCCCACGTAGGATTCCACGGGACCGTCGAAGAGCTGAACACCCAGCCGGAGATCCGCGCGCGATACCTGGAGGTGTAGAGCGTAGGCTCCTCACGGACCGCGCTTGAGCGAGCGCACGAGGCCGTCGAACGCGGCCCGCTGCCCCTCGATATCACCCGGTCTCCTGTCCTGTCAAGCACGGGCCGCGCGTTCATGGAGCAGGCCCCGTGGGGACTGGTCCGACGGTACTAAGAAAATGGCCCAGTCGACTTATGGATTCCCGTGCGACATGCGCGCTAGGCTTGCCGTGCAGGGAGGTGTCCCAGGAACCTTCCTTGGCGCTGTGAACTCCAACAGGGAGACTTGATGGAGGAGAATCCACCCGACTCGGAGGGGCGCCGCCGGGTTTGATCAGCTAGGCGACGCCGGACACGCAGCAAGGTGTGGTCGTCCAAATATCCCGGCGCACGCCGGGAGGCGGCACCCAAAGGATGCCGCACAAACACAGCCCGGTGCACGGGGTGTCCGTTCCCGTGTCACCGGGCGCCGTTTTTTCCGTCTCGCTCACGCGGGCTTGGGCGCTTCGTCCACCAGCCGCTTCGTCGGGAGCACGCGGACAAGCACCGCCAGGATCACGAAGGGCAGCGCGAGGAGCACGATCGCGGAAAGAAAGCCCTCGATCCCCATGACCTCCATCTTGTACGCCATCAGTCCCCTGAAGCTCTTCGAGAAGAGCTGGCCGCCGACCACGACGTTCCAGCGCGTGCTGAAGATGCCCAGCTGGATCAGGATGACCGCCGTGAAGTACAGGAGCTTTCGGCCGTCGTCGTTGAGCTTCCGCCACTTCGCGACGATCAGGATGCCCAGCGGGATGAACATGCCGATGAGGATCTGCAGCACGAACAGGCTCATGAACAGCTTGTGCGTGATGAGCTTACCCAGGATCTTCACCGACTCCTCACTCTGGTAGAGGCGGTGGATGAAGTCGAGCGCCTCGAGGGAGAAGTCCACGATCACGGCGTAGAAGAGATACGAGGTGATCGTGTCGAGGCAGCGCATGTCGACCGGCTCCTTCCGGATCGCGGCCAGCATCATGTAGAGGAAGATGACGAGCGCGATCCCCGAGACGATGGCCGACATGAGGAACACGATCGGCATCAGCACGCTGCCCCACCAGGGGTTGGCTTTCACGGACCCGAAGATGAAGCCCACGTAGCCGTGGAGCAGGAAGGCCGACGGGATGCCCACGATCGTGATGGCCCGGATGGCCTTGCGGTCGAACGCCAGCGAGGCCTCGCTGGTGTCGTGCGAGAACAGCGACAGCGCGCGGTGGATCCACCCCAAGAGCCCCCGCTCCCGCTCTCCCATCACGATCAGGTCCCGCCGGTACTCGAACCAGACCTCGAGCAGCAGGACGCCCATGAGGTACCAGGCGTAGACGAAGCCGAACATGGCCATCGCCGAGGTGACGTTCGGGGCGAGCAGGATCTCGTAAAACCGCTCGGGGTGGCCGAGGTGGAGGAGGAGCGGCATCGGCGCCACCAGCAGGAAGGCGAGCGCCGTCAGCAGGGCCAGCCGATACGTCGGCTGGACATCCTTGACGTTGAAGACCTTCACGAGGGAGGCCAGGATGAAGGCGCCCGCGACGAGGCCCGTGATGTAGGGATACACCACGATCAGGATCGACCATTGGATCTCGATCTCGTTGGGATAGAGGTATCCGGTGATCTGCCCCAGCAGCTCGGACAGGTCGTGCGCCATCTCCGGGCTCATCGCACTTCTCCGTCCATCTGAGCGTAAAACACCTTGGGCTCGGTGTTCAGCGACGGCTTGAGGACGTGGATCTTGTTCATCCGCGCGAAGCGCACGAGGCGGCTCGCCTTGCTCTTGAGGTCGCCGAAGATGCGCGCCTGGGTCGGGCAGACCTCGACACAGGCCGGCAGCAGCCCCTGGCGCACCCGGTGGTAGCAGAAGCTGCACTTGTCCGCCGTCTTGGTCCGCGGGTCGAGGTACCTGGCCCCGTACGGGCACGCCTGGATGCAGTACCGGCAACCGATGCACCGGTTGGAGTCGATGAGCACTACCCCGTCCTCCGTCGCAAATGTCGCGCCGACCGGGCACACCTGGACGCAGGGGGGATGGATGCAATGGTTGCAGAGCTTGGGCACGAAGAACGTCCGCAGCACGTCGGCGTCGTCCTGCGAGCCCTCCTTGGGGGTTTTGCTCTTGACGCTGATGCACTCCACGACCACGTCGCCGTCCTTTTTGATCACGTAACGCTCGACCCACGTGCGGAAGAAGAACGGCTCCTGCAGCACGTTGTTCTCCGCTTTGCACGCCTCGACGCAGCGGTTGCAGCCGATGCACTTGTCGATCTCGATGCCCATGCCGTAGTAGTGGCTCTTCGGATCGTACGCCTTGGGGCCGGGCTTGGCCGGGGCGGCGGCGCCTCCCGCCTGCGCGGGGGCGGCCTCCTTGGCGTCCAGCCCCTTGGCCAGGGCGCCCAGCACGCCGCCCGCGGGGACGAAGAGGATGAGGCCCTTCAGGAAATCGCGCTTGTTCATCCTCGTCCCTCCGGCAGGTGCGGATAGTGGCATTGCCAGCACAGATAGGGCGTGCCGTGAGTCGTGACGTCGATCTTCGGCGGCTCCTTCTGCGGAGAGTCCTTCCCGTGGCACTTGCCGCAGAACTCCCGCGTCTGCGGCTTGGACGGGAGCGC
>JAEHDN010000049.1 GCA_016880395.1 Candidatus Eiseniibacteriota bacterium | reverse complement strand
GGCCCGGCTCCCGACGCGGACTCCCTTCTACCACCGCGCGCGCTTCCCTCTCGCGTCCACGTGCACGAACGGCCCGTGGGCCACCGTGGCCGGATAGGCCGAGAGCCCTCCGACCAGATCGGGATGGCTGTCCTCCACGCTCTGTGCGACGTCGAAGAGGACTCGCGCGTCCGCCACCGTCACCTTCCCGTCCCGGTTCAGATCGTCCATCCTGCCGTCCCCGTCCGCGTCGACGAAGACGTCCGACGCGTCGCCGTACATGTGCCGGCTCATCCTCGCGCGCCCGCCCGGACCGACCTCGAGGGCGTTGTACTGGGGCGTCCGGAAGCCGGACATGACATGCAGCGTGCTCGGCAGCCCGCGCCGCTCGAGCTCCTGGGTGATCAGCTCGAGCTTGTCGATGAGCTTCGGCCGCACGACCAGCGCCTTGGGCCACACGGCGCCCTGATCGTGGGTGAGGAAATCCCGCAGGTGGAAGTGGCTGGAAACGGGCGTGTCCTGGTTCTCCTCGGTGACCTCGATGACGCCGGCCGGCCGCTCGTACATGGGATTCCCCGTCGGCACGGGCCAGGACCCGAGGCGATAGCTCCCCACGGTGGAGCGGGTCCCGTCGTAGGGCCGCATCGCGACGACGTAGAACGAGTCTCCGCTCGGCGTCGCGAGACCCGTCTCGTGCACCCCGGGGTCGGCGATCGCCGCATCCGTCTCGATGGCCGCGAAGGTCGCGTCGGCGCGGAGCGCGTCCGGCGTATTCACCATCGCGCGGAGGCTGCCCGAGAGCCCGAGCCATGCGGCGGGCACAGGCTGTCGAGCCTGGGTCTCATCGACCGGCGCGGGGGCTTGGGCCGGCGATTCGGCGGCCTGGTCGACCGGGGGGGTGGCCGGCGAAGCGCGGGACACGCCGAAGGTGACGGCCCAGGTAATGGCGATGGCCAGGACGAAGAAGACCGCGCCCTGGAGCGCGATTCCGGCGATGGACTTGCGGTTCGAGCGGAGAAAGTTCATGGGGCACCGGCCTTCCGAGGAGCCATGTTTCGCGAGGATTCCCGCCCTGGATGGGCGGGCGTGACGGTGGCGACGCACTTGTTTGGACGGCCCGCGGGGCCTGGAGATTCAGCCCGATGAGCTCTGAGGCGCGCCTCTATCTGCCTTTCAATAAACTTCTTACGACAAAGCCCACATTGGCCGGCCGCTCCGCCAGCCGCCGCATGAAGTAGGGGACCCACTCGGTCCCGAACGTGACGTAGACACGCATTTGAACCCCATCGCGGACGAGCTTCTCCTGGAGGTCGCGGCGGACCCCGAGGAGCATCTGGACCTCCCACTGATCCGGCCTGAGACCCCGCTCGCGGGCCAGGGTCCGCGCGTGATCGAGGAGCGCCTCGTCGTGGGTGGCCACCGCTGGGAAGAAGCCGTTCGCGAAGAGGGTGTCGAGGAGGTTGGCGTAGCTCTGGTCGACCTCCCGCTTCTCCTGGAACGCCACCTCCGGGGGCTCGTTGTAGGCCCCCTTCACGAGGCGGATCTTCGGGTGGAACGGCTCGAGCCGCTTCAGGTCCGATTGGGTGCGCCGGAGGTAGGATTGCACGGCGAGCGCCACGTTGGGATACGCGTTCCGCACGTGCTCGAAGAGATCCACCGTGACGCCGCTGATCGCCGAGTGCTCCATGTCGATCTCGACCATGTTGCCGAGCGCCTGCGCCTGCGCGGCGAGCCGGCACGTGAGGTCGCGGCAGAGGTCGGGGGCGAACTCGAGGCCGAGCTGGGTCGGCTTGATCGTGATGGTCCCCGCGATCTTCCGCGCCGCCATCTCGCGCAGGATCCGCTCGTAGGTCGCGTACGAGCCCTCGGCCTCCTCGCGGCTGTGGACGTGCTCTCCCAGCTGGTTCATGACGACCAGCATGCCCCGGGCGTTCAGGTCAGCCGCCACGCGGAGCGCTTCCTCGAGGGTTTCCCCCGCGATGAACCGGCGCGCGAAACCGAGGCGCATCCCGGTGCGGGCGATGGGCCGCGTCAGGGAGGGCTTGGTCGAGAGCCAGATGAGGAAATCCCGGGTGATCGCCATCGGCCGGGTACTCTACCCGATCGCTGCGCTCACCGCGACGGCGACAAAGGTAGCGGTCGCCCTGACGCGACGGGAGGGGCCGCCGGGAGCGGCCGGCGGGCGATCCGGAGGACCGCCCGGCTTCCCCAGAGGACCCAGGCTCCAATCCAGCAGAGACCCGCGACTCCGTAGAGCGGGATCCTGGCCGGCAGGAATTCCGACCCCAATCGCGCGGCGATCGCCAGCAGGATGAGCACAGGCGCGTCCCACTTCAGCACCCGCGCCTCGTCCGATTGCGGCCAGGGCCCGTGGGTCACCACGACGCGCGTCGCGATCCCCTGGATCAGGAGTCCGAACCCGCCCAGGAAAAGGACGTGATCGCCGCCGAGATTGGTCGGCGTCAGCGCGGCGGTCCAGAGCCCCGCGAGCAGCATCCATCCCGCGAGTCGCAGGGTGGAGGAGACGCGGTCGTTCCGCGCGAGGGGGCGCGCGATCTTCCAGACGAGCAGTAGCATCGGGGTGCCGACGAGCGCGCGGAGGACGGCCGCGGACGCGGTGCGGCCGGTTGCCTCGAGCACGACGGACGCGAGGAGCGCCGCGCCCAGGATGCCGTAGAGGAGCCGCCGCGGACGGCGCTCCCCGGGGCGGGCGATGCCCGGGATCTCGAGCGGGCTCCTCATGGCGCTGAACGTCGGGACGAGGAGCCCGCCCAGGCCCAGGACGATCGAGAGCATCATGCCGCGGGAGAGAAGATGGAGCGGAGCGCGCGGCGGCGGCTCGGGAAGCGCTCCGAGCGCGACGAGGAGGCCCCAGACGCTCCCGATCACGCCGCACGCGAACCCGACCGCGACGAACACGAACTCCTCGGGAGGGGCTCCCCGCCGCTCCGGCGTGCGCCGTGCGACGGCGCTCACGAGGAGCGCGAGGCAGAGGACGAACGCGGCCTGCGGAACCGCGGCGCTCCCGAGCGCCGCGGATACGCCCAGGATCACGAGCAGGGAGAGCACGACCATCGTCTCCCAGGGCTCCGTCTTGCGCGTGTGATGGAAGGCCGGGTAGGCGGTGAGGAGGAAGCCGAGCACGAAAGAGGCGATGAAGCCCTGGATCATGAGCGTCCAGTGGAGCGTCGCCGGGTAGGCGATCCAGCCGAGCGCGTGGAGCGGCCAGACCGAAGCCGCCGCGATCGCGTAGAGGATCCCGAGGGCGAAGAGAGGCCGGTACGGCGCGTCGAGCCACTCGCGGGCGGTGCGGTACCCGCGGTGGGCGCTCATCACCAGTCGCGCGCGCGGAAGATCCGCGCCGCCGCCCAGAGAGGCGCCGCGGTCTCGAGCGCCAGGACGGCCACGCAGAGGGCGGTGCCTCCGGCCGTTCCGAAGAAGCCGACGAGCACGGCGGACGTGGGCCCGAAGAGCGCTCCCGATCCCACGGCGAGCGTCGTGAGGACGCGCACGAGGTCGACCGGATTCACGAGAAGCGCCGGAAGGAGGACCGCCTGGAGCGGTACGCCCCGGAGCAGCGCGGTCGCCCCCAGCACCGCGAGGTCGTAGGCCACCACCATCAGCAGCCACAGCGAGAGCGCAGCCGACATGGCCTTCAGCCGGTCGGGCCAGATCACCGACAGGAGGAGCGCCGCGGAGAGGGAGAGCCAGCCCAGAGCGATCGAGAGAACCGTGAGCGCGAGAAACCCCGGGGCCTGGGCGGAACCGGCATTCCATGCGACCACGAGACCGCCTCCTCCGAATCCCACGGCCTGGGCCACCGAGAGCGCGGCCCCGAGTCCGAGGAACTTGCCGGCCAGCACCTCGCCGCGCGTGACCGGCTGTGCCAGGAGGAGTGAGAGCGATTCCGCGCCCCCGGCCACGCTCGTCACGCCGAGGAGGAGCGCCGCAAGGGGAACCAGGAAGAGCGAGAGGTTGAGCAGGCTCAGCGTGACGCGAGCGAACCCCTGGAAGCCGACCTCGCGGCTCTGCGCGAGGCCGAGGAACGAGAGCCCGAGCACCACCAGCGCAAAGAGGATGGCGAAGAGGAAGAGCCAGCGCGACTCGAGGGTGCGCCGATACTCCTCGCGCGCGATGACCGCGATCCGGCGCGTCCTGCCCGCGGCGCGCATCAGCGGTGCCCTTCGATGAGATGTGAGCCCGCGACCAGGAGCCGCCCCGCCGGCCGTCCGTCGATCAGCCAGGCGAAATCCTCGCCGGGCAGATCCGCCGTGAATTCACCCCTCCAGACCCCACCTGGCGCGACGTCGATCTCGGGAAGCCGGGCACCGTATCCAGCGAGCGCGAGCCTGGCTTCGTCCCGCCCCTCGTTCGCGACCTCGAGCGACACCCGGGCGCCGAGCGGCACGCGCGTCGCGGACGGATCGATCGACCCGTTCCGGACGCGCAACGAGATCGCGGCGCGTGGAGCGGGCGCGGCCGCCGTTGTCTTCGTCGCCCGAGGACGGAGACGCTCCGTGCGCGCGATGTAGCTGAGCGCGAGGCCGAGGATCGCGATCCCGACGAAGAGGAGGAGGTAGCGACGCGTCACGGCTCCGTCCTTCCGAGGAACTGGTGCAGGCGTCCGATGAGGCCGCGCGTGCGTGCGCCGACCTCCCGGGCGGAGCCCTCGTTCGCGAACGCGGCGAAGCCGCCCCCCATGGGCGTGGGGAACGAGCCCTGGACCACCCAGACCGAATCGGCCGCGCAGAGGCGCTGCCGATCGTAGTCCGGCAGGTAGGTCGCCTCCCCCGCGCGCGCCCGGCCGTCGCGGAGGAGGCACTCGATCGAGTCGTACTGGCGGTAATGCCCCTGCGATCCGCGGACGCACGCGAAGTGGGTATCACGGATCGCCATGCCGCACGAGGCGCACGGAGCGCCGATCCGGACCGACGGGGCGCCGCCCGTCCGGGTGCAGCCGGCCAGGAGGGGCGCACCGAGTACCAGCGCCAGTGCGAGCGCGATGGCGGTCGTGGCGGCCCTCGTGGGTGAGGCGCTGGCCCCGGCTCCGGACCTAGCTCTCACCGCGCTCTCCCCGGACCACCGCGAGGAAGGTCTCCTCGAGCGTGGGTCCCTGCATCTGGAACGAGCGAAGATCCACACCGGCGCCACGAAGGGCATCGAGCACCTCGAGGCTCCGGCCGTTCGTTGCCGCGACGGTCAGCTCGCGCGATCCCGTGCGCTCGAACGGGACGTCCATACGATGGAGCACGGGCTCGGCCGCCTCGGCCGCACCGCGGGTCTCGATCCGGAGGCGGCTCGCTCGGAGCTGCCGCTGGCGGAGATCCTCGAGCCGCTCGATCGCGATCGCGCGCCCCTCGAGCAGGATGAGCACGCGATCGGCGATCCGCTCCACCTCACTCAGGAGGTGCGAGCTCAATACGATCGTCTTCCCCTCCCGCCGGAGCTGCTCCACGAGCGTGCGAAACTCCCAGGTCGCCTCCGGGTCGAGGCTTCCGGTCGGCTCGTCGAGGATGAGGAGGGCCGGATCGCCGAGGAGCGCCTGCGCGAGCGAGAGCCGCTGCGTATAGCCGCCGGACAGGTCACCCGCGCGTCGTGCCGCGTGGCTCGCGAGCCCGACGCGCTCGAGCGCGCGGCCCACGGCGGCGCGCTCGAGACCTTTCAGGTCCGCGAAGAACGTGAGGACCTCGAGCACCGTCCGGGCGGGGGCGAACTCGACCCGCTGCGGCACGTACCCCAGGCTCCGCCGCGCGCCCGGATCGCTCGGAGGGCGGCGCTCGTCGCCGATCGCGACCTTGCCCGCGTCGGGGCGCGTGAGGCCGAGCAGGATCTTGAGCGTCGTCGTCTTGCCCGCGCCGTTCGGGCCGATCAGGGCGAAGGTCTCCCCCGCCTCCACCGCGAAGCTCAGGCCGTCGACCGCCATGACGGAGCCGAACCGCTTCCGGATCCCCTCGACCCGGATCATGCCCGGCCTCGAGCGGCGAGCCCCGCGACACCGGCCGCCAGGAGGCCCCCGAACGCTGCCGTCGCGACGAGCGACCGGCCGCCGGAGCGCGCCGCGCGCTGCACCTTCGCTTCCGCCGCGGGGCGGACGAGCGGATACCGGTCGACCACCTCGCTCGGCTGGAGGCTCGGGAACACGCGCTCGGCGACCGTGATCGCCGCGACCGCGGGGCTCTTCGCAAGGAGCGAGAGATCGGGATACTGCTTGGAGAGAAACGCGAACGCGCTCACCGGCGAGTACGCGACATCGCCCCGGCCGTCGCCGTCCAAGTCGTAGGCCTCGTCCTCGCTCCAGTAGTTTCCGAGGCGTCCGTCGTCGAACCGGTTGTCCGAATAACGCATGTCGAGCGCGACCGGATAGTCATTGTTGAGGAACGTGTTCTCCGACGCGACGTTCCCAGCGCAGGACGAGTAGAGGAGCATGCCCCAGCCGTTGTCCTGGAAGAGATTCCCGAGGAACCTGTTCCGGTTCGAGTTGTCGAGGAACATCGCGATCGTGTTGTCGATCAGCCGGTTCTTCCGGAACGTGCCCCCGGAGCAGTCGCGCAGGAGTAGACCGTAGGTGCGCGGGCCGCGGTTCGCCACGATGTCGTTCCCCACGACCTCGAGCCCGTCCGAGAACATGATCGCGCAGCCGGCCACGTTGTGCGTGAACGTGTTGTTGATGAGGCGCGTTCCCTGGCAGTACATGGTGTGGAGACCGTAGCGTCCATTGTGCTCGAGGCGGTTCCCTTCCACCTGGGTCCGGTCCGCGAACGAAAGGTAGACGGCGTCGGCGAAGCGCTCGACGGTGTTGTCCGAGAGCGCGGCGTCGTGCGCGTACCAGAGGTGGATGCCGTTTCCGGATCCGCCCTCGTCCATCGGGCGCACGCGGCCGGCGAGCCGGCATCGCTCGACGTGGAGACGGTCCGCGCGCTCCGCGTAGACGCCGTAGAGCACGTCGTCGAGGACGAGCCCGCGCAGCGTGACATCGGAGGCCTGGAGCACGCGCACGCCCGCGTCGGCGGTGATCACGCGCGCTCCGCTCCCCCGGATGGCGAGCTCGGACACCGTCGCGCCGGGGGCCACGATCTCGAGCACGCTTCCCGAGCCCGACCCGGCGAGCACGGCGCCCGGCCGGCCGCGCAGGACCAGTCTGCGGTCCATTCGTACGGGGCCCCGGTGAACCCCGGGGAGGAGCGTCAGCGTGTCACCGGCCGCCGCGCTCTGGAGCACGGCTAAAAGCGCGCCATCCCGCGCCGGGACCGCGTGGTCTGCGGCGGCGGCGCGGCACGGCATGGCGAGACTCAACGCGACGAGGGCCACCACGAGCGCGGGCGTGACGGACCGCCGCCGGTCGCGCCACTCGAGCCAGAGAGCCACCGGCCCGATGAGCCACGCGAGTCCGAGGAGCCAGGTTCCGGGTCCCGGGAGGCTCCACACTTTGAAGTTCGCCATCTTCTGATAGCCAATCACGGGCGGTGTGAAGGTGTCGAGCTTGATCGCCGCGCGGGGGTCGAGGTCGTGCCCGTAGTGCCAGAGCCACTGTGCGTAATCGCGGAACATGTAGAGGGCGAACCCGCTGAACGCGAGCCATCCGAGGAGAGCGAGCCAGCGCCGGTTGACGAGCGCGGCGAGGAGCGCCATGAAGCCGAAGAGCGTGAGGAGCTGGGGCAGGTACGTGAACTCACGGAAGTCGGAAGCGGTGATCGGGTGCATGCCCACGTAGTGGTTCAGCGTGTTGATCTTCTGGAGATCTCCCTGGATGGAGTTCGTGTAGATCGTGAGCGTGAGGCCCTCGGGATATTGCGGAGCCCAGAGCTTCATCGTCCAGATCGGCAGCACCGGCAGGAAGAAGACCGGGAGGAGCACCAGGGCGGCCACCACGATCAGCCGCCTCTCAACGGCCCGGAACGTCCCCAACCAGTAGGCAACCATGGCTTCCTTCCCGCGGGGGCGGGGCCGCCCGTGCGGCCCCGCGCCTCGCGATGAGCGTTAGCGGCCGATCAGCGCCGCGACCTCGTCCACCTGACGCCGGCTGGGCCGCGTGACGGCGGCGATGCCGGCTCCCGTCGGAGCGATCTCGATGTATCCCTGCATCTCCTGATGGAGGGCGCTGCAGAAGTTCGAGCAGTAGAACGGGGTGATGCCCGCGCGTGTCGCGACCCATCGCGCCGTCTTCGTCTCGCCAGGCTCCACCTGCATGTCGATGTTCGAGTTGAGGATGCCAAACCCGTGCGTGATGTCGATGTCCTGCTCCAGGTTCGTGAGATGGAAGTAGACGGTGTCCCCGGCCGCCACGCGGATCAGGTCCGGCGTGAAGTGGGTCCGCACCGCCAGCATGTAGGCGTCGACGCGCCTCCCCTTGCGCTCCACCCGGGCCTGGTCCGCCGACTTCACCGCGGCCGGATCGGCATTCTCGGCGAGCTGGTAGATCTTCTCCGGCTTGATCTTGGAGGCCGCGATGATCTGTCCGTAGTGCGGCTCGGGATAGGTCGGGAAGTCGTAGAGGAGCTCCATCTTCGACCCGCGGAGGTCGATGAGCTGCGCCCCCTCGGGATGCGACGGACCGACGTTCAGGTAGCGATCCTTGGACAGCTTGTCGAGCGCGAGCAGGTATTCGCCGGT
>JAEHDN010000326.1 GCA_016880395.1 Candidatus Eiseniibacteriota bacterium | reverse complement strand
TCGGGAGCGTCGCCGAAGCGGTTCGCGAGCAGGGCGAGCGCCTCGGCGCGATGGCGAAGATCGGCCGGGCGCAGATCGTCCCGCTCCCGGACGGGTTCTGGACGGCGGCGGAGTCCGCGCTGACGTGTCCGCCGGGCTGGACGGCTCTCCACGTGGTCTCGCTCGCCGACCGGCTCGCGGACACGGTCGGCGCGATCGAGAAAGCGGCGCGGACCACGGCGTCCCGTGGCGAGGTACGGCTGAGCGGCTGCGCCGCGCTGGGAACGCTCCGGGTCCTTCTGGGGGGCGCGAGCGTCGCCGAGGTCGCGGCGATCACGACCCGCGTGCGCCACCACATTGCCGCGATCGGGGGCAGCGCCGTCGTCGCTCGCGGGGCGGCCGAGCTCCGCAAGGCCGTGGACCCGTGGGGGCCGATCGAGCCAGGATCCTTCGCCCTCATGCGCGCCCTGCGAGACGAGTTCGATCCCAGGCGCATGCTGAATCCCGGGCGCTACGTCGGGGGCCTCTGATGAGATCGGGCGGAGCCCTCGCGGGCCTCGATCTCGACGAGATCCGAAAGTGCGTGCACTGCGGGATCTGCCTTCCCCAGTGCCCGACCTACCGTGTGCTCGGCGAGGAGATGGACTCGCCGCGCGGCCGCATCTACCTGATGCGCGCGGCCGCCGAGGGCAGGGTGGGGCTGAGCCCGACCTTTCAGGGCCATCTCGATCTCTGCCTGGGCTGCCGGGCGTGCGAGACCGCCTGCCCCTCGGGAGTCCGATTCGGCTCGCTCCTCGAGGCCGCACGCGCCGAGCTGCATCGGAGCGGGCCGCCCGCGAGGCACCGCTGGCTCGAGGCCTTCATCTTCTCGGTCTTCCCCGAGCCCGCCCGTCTGGGCGCGGCGCTCGCGCTCTTCAAGCTCTACAGGCGCTCGGGGCTTCGCGCCCTCGTGCGGGCGACGGGCGTGCTCCGGAGGCTCCCGCGACTGGCGGCGATGGAGGCGCTCCTCGAGGACGTTCCCGGCGCGACGCGGCTTCCCGCAGTCGTGCCGGCGCGCGGGCGTGCGCGAGGGCGCGTCGGGCTCCTCACCGGATGCGTTCAGCGCCACCTCTACCCGGGCGTGAACCGCGACACGGCCCGCCTCCTCGCCCTGGCCGGCTTCGAAGTCGTGATACCGAGGTCCCAGGGGTGCTGCGGCGCCCTGGAGCTTCACGGCGGCCGGGCGGACGCCGCCGCGGCCCGCGCTCGCGCGCTCGCTGTCGCGTTTCCCGACGACCTCGATTTCGTCGTCACCAACGCGGCAGGCTGCGGCGCGGCGATGAAGGAGTACGGTCACCGGATCCCCGAGCTATCGGGCTTCGCCGCGCGCGTCCGCGACGTCGTCGAGCTGCTGGTCGCGGCGGATCTTCCGCTCGGAGCTCTCGATTTGACCGTGACGTACCACGACGCCTGTCACCTCGCGCACGGCCAGCGGCTGCGGGAGGAGCCGCGCCAGCTCCTCCGCGGCATCCCCGGGCTCAGGCTCGTCGAGCTGGGGGACAGCGACCTCTGCTGCGGGAGCGCGGGCGTCTACAATCTGCTCGAGCCGGGCCTGGCGAGCGACCTGCTCGATCGAAAGCTCGCGCGAATCAGGGAGACCGGGGCACGGGTGGTCGCGGCCGCGAATCCGGGCTGCCTCCTGCAGATCGCGCGAGGGTGTCGCGAGCGCGGTCTGGACGTGACGCTCGTTCATCCCGTAGAGTTGCTGGCGAGGGCTGCCGATGCGTATCAGGGT
>JAEHDN010000325.1 GCA_016880395.1 Candidatus Eiseniibacteriota bacterium | reverse complement strand
GAGGAATCGCCGCTCCTCGCGCGGAATCCCTACGCCGCATCCAAGATCGGCGGCGACCGCCTCGCGTACTCCTACTTCGCGACGCACGGCAGCCCCACGATCGTGACGCGATGCAGCAACAACTACGGGCCCTACCAGTACCCCGAGAAGCTGATTCCGCTCTTCGTGACGAACGCGCTCGAGGACAAGACGCTCCCCGTCTACGGCAGCGGCCGGAACGTCCGCGACTGGATTCACGTCGAGGATCACTGTCGCGCCCTGACCGCCATCCTCGAGACGCCCGGCGTCGAGGGTGAGACCTTCAACGTCGCGGGGAACAACGAGCGCTCCGTGCTCCAGATCGCGGATCTCATCTTGAAGCGGCTCGGGAAGCCGGACTCGCTCCTCAAGGGCGTGACCGACCGGCCCGGCCACGACCGCCGCTACGCGATCGACGCGAGCAAGCTCGAGCGGATGACCGGATTCAAGCCCAAGGTCGAGTTCGCGACGGGGATCATCGAGACGATCGACTGGTACCAGACCCATCGCTCCTGGTGGGAGGCGATCCGCTCCGGCGAGTTCCGCCACTACTACGAGCGGATGTACGGGGCCCGTTAGGCCCCGCTAGAGGGGCCGCCCCCGTGCGCCGCCTCGTCCGGTCCACCGCGATCCTCGGCATCGGCTCGATCGCCACGATCGCGGCCGCGATCCTCCGCGCCAAGATCCTGGCGGCGTGGCTCGGCCCCGAAGGCACCGGGGTCATCGCGCAGCTGGCCGCCTTCACCGCGGTCCTGATCCCGCTCGCCACGCTCGGCGCGGGAAACGGCGTGGTGACCCTGATCGCCGACGCCCGAGCGCGCGGCGATCTGGAGCGGGTCCGGCGCATCACGAGCACCGTCAAGACCCTCGCCTGGTACGCCGGGATCGGCCTCGCGGTGGTGGCCGCCGCGCTCTCCCCGTGGATCTCCGACGCCGTCTACCGCGATCGGAGCTTCGTCTGGGCGATTCTGATCGGGGCCGCCACGATCCCGCTCTCCGCCGTCGCCTCGCTCCAGATCACGATGCTCCAGGGGCACGGCGCGGTCCGGTCGATGGCGATCCTGAACGGGCTCGTCGCCGCCATCACGATCGGCACGATCGTCCCGCTCGCGTGGTTCTTCGGCGTGCGCGGCGCGGTGGCGCAGCTCGTCGTGCTCGCGACGATGCAGGTCCTCCTGGGACGGCGGCTTCTCGCCCCCCTTCAGCCCCCGGCGCCGGCCGTCGCGTCCGCGACGCAGGAGCCGCGCGTGGATCGATCGCTCCTCCGGCCGATCGCGCGGTACGGCGGGAGCGCGCTCCTGGTCGGGCTCTCCTCGACGCTCACGCTCCTCGTGCTCCGGAGCATCATCGTCGACAAGCTCGGGCTCGCGCAGAACGGGATCTACCAGGTCTGCGTCGGCGTGTCGGGGCTCACGATGCCGTTGATCCTCAACTCGATCACCGCCACCGTGTGGCCCGAGATCGCGGCGCAGCCCGCGGACGCGGGAGCGGGCGCCCCGATGCGGAGCGGGATCCGGCTCTGCTTTCTTCTGACCACCGGCGTCGCGGCCGCGCTCATGGTGGGCGCCCCGATCTGGGTGCCGCTCTTCTACTCGCCCAAGTTCCGCCCCGCGCTCGAGCTCCTGCCGTTCCAGTTCTTGGGGGACTACTTCCGCGCGGCCGCGTGGATGTTCGGCATCTGGCTCGTTCCTCGAAACCGCCTGCGGCCCTGGGTGCTCTTCGACGTGGTATATGGACTCGTGATCGTAGGGGCGTTCCTCTTCCTCGTGGACCGTGTCGGCGTGCGCGCGATCGTGATGGCGTACGTGCTCGCGCACGTGAGCCACGCCGTGCTCCACTACGGTCTCGCGCGGCACGCGATCGGATTCCGCCTGGGGCGGGACAACCGGGTGCTGCTCCTCGGCTCGCTCGCGCTCTTGCTGGCGTTGCTGCTCGTGCGCCCCGAGGACGTCCCCGGCATGGTGATCGGCGGCATCCTGAGCCTGGCCTGGGCCGCGCTCGTCGTGAAGCCGCGCGAGTGGCGGAGCCTCCGGGACATGGCTCTCCGATTCGTTCGTCCGCGGCCATAACGTGGGACTTTCCGCCACCCCCGCGGCGTGGCATCATCGTCGGCCTTGACCTCGCTCCGCCCGACGTCCCACCCGACCGCCCTGGGCCACGCCTTGGGGCTTGCCTTCTGCTGCGCGGGCCTTTTCATCGCCGTCGCCGCCCGGGGCCAGACGTCCCAGCCGGTCGCGCCCGAGGACGCGGCCCGGGCGGGAACGCCGACGTCCACGGCCGACACGCCGATCGAGGGGCGCGTGGACCCGAACACCTACCGCCTCGGCCCGGGCGACGAGCTGGCCCTTCGCTATTCCGACCTCACCGATCCGCGCATCCTGCGCGTCGCGCCGTCGGGCGAGCTCGTGCTCCCGAACGTGGGCCCCATCTCGATCGCGGGGCTGACGCTCGCCGAAGCGCAGGCGCGCGTGCGGGACGCGCTCAAGCCCTACATTAAGGGGCGCGGCTTCGCGCTCGCGCTCAACAAACCGCGGCGGTTCCGGATGCCGGTGCTCGGGGACGTGGAGCGGCCAGGCTCGGTCACGCTGCAGGCGCCGGTCCGCGCGTCCGAGGCCATCGCAGCCGCGGGCGGGATCACGTCGACCGGCGCGCGTCGCGGAATCGAGGTGCGCCGCGCGACCGACACGCTCCGGGTGGACCTGGTCCGCTACACCCGGGCCGGGGACCTCTCGGCCAACCCGCTCGTGTTCGAGACCGACGTCATCTACGTGCCCTCGGCGGGAAACCAGATCGAGGTCCTCGGCGCCGTGCCGCATCCGGGGCGCTATGATTTCGTCCCGGGAGATCGCCTGACGACCGCGCTCGCTTTGAGCGGCGGGATGCTCGGCGAGGCGGCGCTCGAGGGAGCGGAGCTGGCGCACGTGCGAGCGGACGGCACGCGTCAGACGGAGACCGTGGAGATCGCGCGGGCGCTTGCGTCGCCCGGGAGCGAGGTCGATCGGTCGCTCGCGGAGGGAGACCGTCTCTTCATCCCGTCCCGATCCCACTGGCTCGAGGGGGCGCACGTCGAGATCGAGGGGGAGGTGGTCCGCCCCGGCCCCTATCCCATCACGGAAGGCACGGACCACATCCGCGCGATACTCGACCGGGCGGGCGGGTACACGCAGCAAGCCGACCGCGCCGCGGTGCGCGTCGAGCGGATGCTGAAGGACGAGGAGCCGGACTCCGTGTTCCTCCGGATCGCGCTCGACCAGGAGCAGCTCCTCACGCAATCCGACAGGGCCTACATCGTCGCGAAGTCGCGCGAGCGGCAGGCGCTCTCCGCGCACGTGGGACTACTCCTCGAGACCGGCGACGCACGGGGTGATATCGCGCTGCGCGATCGGGATCGAATCGTCGTCCCGAAGCACGTCCCCTACGTCTCGGTTCAGGGAGAGGTCCGATCCCCCGGCTACGTACCGTATCGCGAGGGGTGGAAGGTGAACGACTACATCAAGGCCGCGGGCGGCACCACCTCGCGCGCCTACATGAGCCGGACGCGGGTCACGCTCTCCCTGACCGGGCGCCCGGTCGCCGCCGATGACGCCGGTACCCTGCGCGCGGGCGACGTGATCCTCATTCCGACCAAGCCGGACCGGAACGTCTGGGGCACGGTCCGGGACATCGTGGGCGTCGTGGCGGCCGCGGCCTCGATCGTGATCGCCGTCGAGGCGGTGAACCAGTGACCGACGAGCGCCCGACCGCACGCGGCGACCTCTGGAAGGTGGTGCGCGCACGCCGGGGATTTCTGCTCCTCAACGTGGCCGCGACCACCCTCCTCGCTCTGGTCGTGAGCCTCCTCCTCCCGTGGTGGTACACGGGGCGTGCCGTGCTGCTTCCGCCCACCGAGGAGGACTCCGCCTCCATGCTGAGTCAGCTCATGCCGCGCAGCCTCGGCTCCGTCCGGCTTCCCGGCGCACCCACGACAGCGGACCTGTTCGTTGCGGTGCTGAAGAGCCGCTCCGTGGCCGACCGGCTCGTGGCGCGGTTCGATCTGGTGCGGCGCTACCACGCCCGCGACAAGGAGAGGGCGGTCAAGGAGCTGTCGTCGCACGTCAAGTTCCGCCTCGGGGACGAGGGGACGATCGCGATCGAGGTGGAGGATCGCGATCCCAAGACCGCCGCGGCCATGGCCTACGCGTACGTCGAGGAGCT
>JAEHDN010000324.1 GCA_016880395.1 Candidatus Eiseniibacteriota bacterium | reverse complement strand
TTCGACATCGACGGCACGCTCCTCAAGGACGGCATCGCCGCCAAGATCGCCTTCGCCCGCGCCCTCCGCGAGACGTACCAGACGACCGGCCCGATCGAGGGCTTTCGCTTCGCGGGCATGACCGATCCTGAGTGCGTGACGGAGATCATGCGCCTCGCGGGGATCGACGAGCGGACCATCCTGTCGCGGCGGGACGAGTGCCTTCGCCGCTACGTCGAGCTGCTCGCCCAGGAGATCCGCGAGCATCAGGACGCACACCTCTACCCAGGGGTGCGGGAGCTGCTCGAGCGGCTCAACAAGCTCGATCACGTCCTGGTCGGACTCCTCACCGGGAACGTGCTCCGCGGCGCGCAGCTCAAGCTGAACCGCTGGAATCTCGAGCCCTATTTCCGCTTCGGCGCCTACGGCGACGACCATGAGAACCGCGCTGTGCTCGCGCAGATCGCCCTGGAGAAGGCCCGCGCCCTGGCGGGGCGGCCGTTCTCGGGGGCGGACACCACGATCATCGGCGACACGCCGAAGGACATCGCCTGCGCCCGCGCGATCGGCGCGCGCGCGGTCGCCGTCGCGACCGGTTCGATCAGCCGGGAGGCGCTCGCCGCGTGCGAGCCGGACGCGCTCCTGGATTCCTTGGCGGACCACGAGGCCGCGCTCCGGGCGCTCTTCCCGTGAGGGCTGGGCGCGCGGAGCGCCCGCGCGCACGCTGGAGAACGACTCGGTTCATGCCGATCTCTCCCGGATACCCACCCGGGAGATTCTCCATGCGGCTGCGCGCCTTTCTGCCCCTGGCTCTGATCCTCTGCTGCGTCTTGCCGGCCCTGGCCGGTGACGCCGGGCCGCGCGCGTGGAGGACGCTCCGCGATCCGCAGAAGCCGCCCCCGGCGCCGCCAGCGCGCGCCGTGTGTGCGCGCGGCGACCGGTTCGAGATCGTCACGCCCGTCGGCTCACGACCGGTCTTCTTCCGGGGACTCAATCTCGGCGCCGCGCCGCCTGGCCATTACCCCGGCGAGTTCGCGATCACGAAGGCCGACTACCGGCGCTGGCTCCGCTTCGCGCGACAGATGCACGCGAACGCGATCCGCATCTACGCCCTCCACCCGCCGCGCTTCTACGAGGCGCTTCGCGAGGAGAACGAGGCGCATCCCGACGATCCGATCTGGCTCTTCCAGGAGGTGTGGACCGAGCTGCCGGACGGGAACGACTTCTGGAACGAGGCCTACACGCGCGGATTCGAGGACGAGATCCGCCTCGCGATCGACGCCGTACACGGGAACGCCGTCGTGGAGGAGCGCCGGGGGCACGCCTCCGGCCGGTACGAGGCCGACGTGTCTCCGTGGATCGCGGGCTGGCTCATGGGCCGGGAATGGGAGCCCTACGCGGTGCGCGAGACCGAGCGGCTCCATCCGGACGTGGACTCCTTCCAGGGAACGCAGTTCCGCGTGGATCATGGCAACGCCATGGAGGCGTGGCTAGGGCGGATCTGCGATCTGGCGGCCGCCTACGAACGCGTCCACTACGCCCGCGCGCACGCCGTCTCCTTCGTGAACTGGCCGACGCTCGATCCGATGCGGCATCCCACGGAGTACGAGCGGGGGGGCGCGGAGGCGGAACACGACGAGGACGCGTACTGGGTGGATCCGGCGCACATCGTCCCGGTCGGACCGACGACGCTCACATCGGGTTTCCTCGGCTACTTCGCCAACTATCATGTGTATCCCTACTACCCGGATTTCATGA
>JAEHDN010000323.1 GCA_016880395.1 Candidatus Eiseniibacteriota bacterium | reverse complement strand
CGAGGTGGACGGGCTGAGGCGTGTGCGGAACCCTCCCCCGATCGAGCGATGCGCGTCGCGAATGGTGAAGTTGTCGGCGTCACCCTGCACCTCACCGTACTGCAGGAAGAACGTCGCCCAGATCTTGCGCCAAGCGATCCATCGATACTCGGCATGCGCGAGCATGAGCTGGCTGTCCACGAACCGGTTGCCCCGGAATCCCGCGAACCGCACCTCGTTGTTCGAGGTCGGCATGCGGTAGAACGGGATCTCGTCGGAATCGGAGGTCGGATCGACCCCCTTGTAGACATAGCGAAGGGCGACGACCCGCCGCTTCGAGAGGACCGGCATGTACGCGCGCGCCTCGCCCTCCCAGTCCCAGTAGTCCAGGTGCTGCGTGTCGATGCTCTGGTCCCGCATGACCCGCCCGCGGAGGTGGAACCCGAGCGTGGGGTCGAACCGGGCGTCCACCGCCGCCAGGTCCCCGCCGAGGCCATAGGCGAAGATCCGCGAGTCCTCGCCGAGGCCCGGCACGTCTTCCGACGCGAAGACGTCCTGCGCCCTCGGAACGCCGCGATAGCCGGGCCCCACGTGGATGTCGGAGAGGCCGACGACCCCGAAGACGCGCCGGTACGGATCGGCCCCGAAGTGCAGCCCCAGCCCGGCGCCGTTCTCGCGGCGAAGGAAGATGGTCTTGGTCTCGGAAGCGTCGTTCCCCATCCCGTAGAAGCGACGATTGGGGAGGTAGTCGTAATTCGCGCTCACCTCGACGCCCAGCGGCATGGACCGCTCCGTGACGGATGCCCGGAAGTGGACCTTGCGCGTGTCCTTCGTGGACCAGGTCGCCGACAGGTGGGAGCGGGCTCCCAGACCTCCGTGTCCCTGGAGGCTCACGCCTGCGGCGGGGCCGGATGTTCCGGAAATGCCGAAGGCGGGGCCGATGCGCACGCCGAGCCACTCGACGCGCTCGGGTGGCCTCGCGACGTAGTGGCCGGCGAATGCGACGACCTGCTCGCTCCCCCGGGCCACGAGACGTAAGGGGTAGAACACGGCCCGGAAGGGCGTCCGGAGAACGGTCTCCCAGGTGCGCTCGTGGTCCGGCTCGGCGACGCGCGCGTCCTCGCGCATCGGCTCGGAGCAGTAGGCGGGGGCGACCCAGGTGCTATCCCCGAATCGTGGGCTCTCGGCGGCCTGGGCCCACACGGGCCGCGGCGCCAGAGCCAAAGAAAAAGCCACGCCGAGCAGGGCCCCACAGGCGATGAATCCTCGCCGTGCGAGCCATGCCCCGTTCCGGATCGAATCCGGCTCGGTCGGCGTGGCGGGGAGAAACTTCAGAGGGCCCTCCTTTCTTGGGGGAATGGGTTGGGTGGGGAACCGCCCAGTTCCCATTGGAAGGCCATTGGAGGGCCCCCTTACAACGGATAGCCGGGTTCCGTGATCAGTGCATCGTCATGCTCGTGCCGCCTGGCGACCACGTCCAGATCGTCGTCCGCGAGCTTTCCCCCACTGCTCCCGGACCTGTCTCGGACCTGCTTCCAGGTCCCTCGATCTGATCCCGGTTCATCGTACCCCCAACCCTTTCGGGCGGTCTATGTATTGGAGCAGAGCCAGAATGCGGGGCGAACATACTGCCGTCGTAATCGGCCCAGTTGTTCAAGCCCGGACCCCCAGCACCTGCTCGCATCGTAGGGCCGGCTCGGCCGACCCGAAATCACGTGTTCCGGGCTTCAGCAGCTTCCATGCCGCCCCAGGAAGCCGCGCAAGTCCCTAAAATATGCGTAGGTTTCCGACCTGAGGACCCTGTCCTTGTAATCCATACAGCGGACGGGTTTGCTAGATTACAAAGAGGACGGCCCCGCCGAGATGCTGCGGGGCCGTCCGGTTCTGCTCTGGTGACGAAGCCTCAGCCCCGGCCGATCTTCTCGGCCCCGGCGTGGTCCAGGATCTCGCGGGCCACCTTGGCCCGGTCGTCATGGGTATACACGCCGAGCAGGATGCCCCCCTTCTCCAGCTCCCCACGATAGAACTTGGCCTCGTGCTCGGGGACACCGAGCCCGATCAGGGCCCCGGTGAGGCCGCCCGTCGCGGCGCCGGCCCCGAGCCCCGTGAGCGCAGCCACCAGCGGACCCGCCGCGAGGAACGACAGCGGCGGAACCGAGATCGTGGCGACGGCAGCCAGCCCGGCGGCCACGGCCCCGAGAACGCCGCCCACGGCGGCCCCGGTCACCGCGCCCTCAGGCGCCTTCGTGCTCTTCTTCACGGCAAACTCCCGTCCGTGCGTCGTCTCGGACACGAGAATGCTGATGTCATCGCGCGAGAAGCCGGCCCGGATGAGTTCCTCGGTCGCGAGCTCGGCGCTTTCTCGGGACTGAAAGATTCCGGTGATCAGCTTGGACACGTGAAACCTCCTTGTTCAGGGCCCGTACGGTCGAGACGGGCTCGGGTTGGTGGCGGGGCGCCTACTTGCGCTTGGAGGGAACCTTGGCGCCCTTCTCGCGGGCCTCCGAGAGACCGATTGCGATCGCTTGCTGGCGGCTCGTCACGGTCGCCCCACTCCTTCCGCTCTTCAGGGTGCCCCTCTTCTTCTTGTGCATGGCACGCTCGACAGACTTCTGCGCGCCCTGGCCATATCGCGGCATGATGATCGTCCTCCGGGCTGCAGGTCCGATCCGCTTCGTTGGAGCAACGCCCCCTGCGCTCGTCCCTCACGATCCCGCGCTGCTCCGCGCAGCCCGACGTGCCGCGCGGGAACTCGAAGTCGTGCAACGCAGGGTTCATGCCACGGCCCAAGCGCCCATTCCGCTTTCGGATCGTCACTGCGAACACGGGCCGCTGTGCAATGTGTGCCCTGGATCGACCCAAACCTACACGGCTCGAGGCCGGCAGGGGACGACGGCGCAGGCGATTCACGCTCCGGCACGACGCCTGCTAGATCCACCATGCGTGAGCGCTTCCCGCATCGTACGCGCACCCATGCGCATCGCCCAGGTGTCGCCCCTCTACGAGTCCGTCCCGCCGCGCCGCTATGGCGGCACGGAGCGGGTGGTGAGCTACCTCACCGAGGAGCTCGTGGCGCTCGGACACGACGTGACGCTCTTCGCGACCGGCGACTCGCGGACGTCGGCGCGTCTCGTGGCCGCCGCTCCGCGCGCGCTCCGCCTGGACAGCCGCTGCCATGACCCGCTCGCCCATCACCTGATGATGATCGAGCAGGTGTTCGCGCGGCAGGACCGGTTCGACCTGATTCACTTCCACTGCGACTATCTCCACTTCCCGCTCTCGCGACGCTCGCGCACGCCCACCCTGACGACCCTCCATGGCCGACTCGACCTCCCCGACCTGGAGGCGCTCTACCGCGAGTACGCGGACATGCCGCTCGTCTCGATCTCGAACGCTCAGCGGGAGCCGATCCCGCGGGCCAACTGGCGCGCCACGATCCATCACGGGATCCCCGAGCGCATCGGCCGCCTCCATCCGCGGGCGGGCGGCTATCTCGCGTTCGTGGGCCGCGTCTCTCCGGAGAAGCGGGTCGATCGCGCCATCGAGATCGCCCGACGGACCGGCCTCGAGCTTCGCATCGCCGCCAAGGTCGATGCTCAGGACCGGGAGTACTTCGAGCAGGTGATCCGCCCGATGCTCCACGGCCCGGGGATCCAGTTCGTGGGCGAGATCGCCGAAGAGGACAAGGATGCCTTTCTGGGGAACGCGCTGGCCCTCCTCTTTCCGATCGACTGGCCCGAGCCCTTCGGCCTCGTGATGATCGAGGCGATGGCGCGCGGCACGCCGGTCATCGCCTTCGCGCGCGGCTCCGTGCCGGAGATCGTGGAGAGCGGCGTGACGGGATTCGTGGTGGGCGATGTCCCGGAGGCGGTCCAGGCCGTGGAGCGATCGGCGGTGCTCGATCGGACGCGGATCCGGCGCGAGTTCGAGCGCCGGTTCACGGCCGACCGTATGGCGCGCGACTACGTCGCGCTCTACGCGCGGCAACGAGAGGAGCGCTCCCGCACATGCGAACCAGCGTCGATGAACTGATTCAGATCCAGGACCGCTGGTACATCCTGGCCAGCTCGTCGAGGATCGACGATCGCACACGCGTGTTGAAGCACGATGACATGTTCGCGGTGCTCGATCGGTACGGAGAGATGGCGCCGCAGGGCTTCGGCGAGCTCGGCCTCTACGAGGACGGCACGCGCTTCCTGTCCCGCCTCGGCATCTCGCTCGCGCGCCACCGACCGCTCCTCCTCAGCTCCACGCTGAGCCGCGACAACACACGCCTGCTCATCGATCTGACGAATCCCGACCTTCCCGCGGAGGGCGGCGCCGTGGTCGCCCGCGGGACGATCCATCTGTGCCGGGAGATGCTCCTGTGGAACGGGGTCGGCTACGACCAGCTGCGGCTCGTCAACCACGGACGAGCGCCGGTCGCGCTCGACCTCTCCATCCATCTCGAAGCCGACTTCGCCGACATCTTCCAGGTGCGGGGCACGCATCGCGAGCGCACGGGCCGGAGGCTTCCGCCGGTCTGCACGGCCCAGGGCCTGGATCTGGGCTACGAGGGTCTGGACGGCCGCCGACGCCTCACGCGCATCGGATTCTCCGAGCCTCCGAAGTCGCAGTCGGGCTCGGAGTCGGTGTTCTCCGTGCGCCTCGAGCCGCATGCGCCCTGGGTGCTTCTCACGACCTACGCCTGCGAGATCTCCGACCGCCCTCGTCCCACGCCGGTCGCCCAGGCCGACGCGCTCGCCCGGCGACGCGACGAGCTCGCCTCGACCCTGACCCGGGACTCCACGATCGCGACCTCCAACGCGGCCTTCAACGACTGGCTCGAGCGCTCCCTCGCGGATCTCCACATGATGGTCACGCATACGCATCAGGGCCCCTACCCCTATGCGGGCGTGCCCTGGTTCAGCACCCCCTTCGGCCGGGACGGGATCCTGACCGCGCTCATGACGCTTTGGATCGATCCGGAGATCGCGCGCGGCGTCCTCGGCTTTCTCGCGGCGCACCAGGCCACGGAGCACGACCCTGCGCGCGACGCCCAGCCAGGCAAGATCCTGCACGAGGCGCGGGGCGGCGAGATGGCCGCGCTCGGCGAGGTCCCCTTCGGCCGATACTACGGGAGCGTGGACGCGACGCCTCTCTTCATCGTGCTCGCCGGAGCGTACCTCGACCGAACAGGCGACGTGTCGTTCCTGCGCGAGCTGTGGCCCTGCGTCGAGCGCGCGGTGGGCTGGGTCCTCGGCGATGGCGATCCGGACAGGGACGGCTTCGTCGAGTACGCGCGCCGCTCGCCGGACGGGCTCATCCAGCAGGGATGGAAGGACTCCTTCGACTCGGTGTTCTACGCCGACGGTGAGCTGGCCGAGCCGCCGATCGCGCTCTGCGAGGTGCAGGGTTACGTCTACGCCGCGCTCCACGCGGCCGCCGGCATGGCCGAGCGTCTGGGGATGGACGGCGACCCGGAGCGTCTCAGGCGACGCGCCGAGCACGTGCGACGCCGGTTCGAGGAGCAATTCTGGTGCGAGGATCTTTCGACCTATGCGCTCGCGCTCGACGGCTCGAAGCGCCCCTGCCGGGTGCGCGCGTCCAACGCGGGTCACGGCCTCTTCAGCGGCATCGCGAGCGAGAGCCGGGCCGCCCTCGTCATGCAGGGACTCCTGGCCGAGGACAGCTTCAGCGGATGGGGCGTCCGCACCCTGTCGAGTCGTGAGGCGCGGTACAACCCGATGTCGTACCACAACGGCTCGGTCTGGCCGCACGACAACGCCCTGATCGCGGCCGGGTTCGCGCGCTACGGCTTCCACGAGGCGGCCGCGCGCGTGCTCGCGGCCCTGTTCGAGGCCAGCCTCCACTTCGACCTCCGGCGGACGCCGGAGCTCTACTGCGGCTTCGCGCGCACGCGCGACGCCGGACCGACGCTCTACCCGGTCGCCTGCGCGCCGCAGTCGTGGGCGGCCGCCGCACCGTTCCTCATGCTCGCGTCCTGCCTGGGCCTCAAGATCGACGCACCGCGCGGGCGACTCTCGATCGTGCGTCCCTCGCTCCCCGAATTCCTGGACGAGGTCCACCTGAAGAACCTGCGGGTGGGGGACGCCTGCGTGAGCCTTCGTCTGGACCGGAACGGCTCGAGGGTCGACGTGAGCGTGCTGGAGCGGCGCGGAGCCCTCGACGTGGTGCTCCGCTAGGGCCTCGCGGCGCGGACGGGGCGAAACCTCCGGTCGTCAGACCGTCGCGGCGTAGTTGTTCAGGCGGTTGTACATCGTCTTGAGGCTGATCCCGAGCACCTCTGCCGCCTTCCGCTTGTCTCCCCCGAACTGTTCCAGCGTGGCGAGGATGAAGTGGCGCTCCAGCTCGGCGAGCGACATCCCGACCCGGATCGCGTCCGGAGCGCCGGGACCGGACGGAACCGATGAGGCGCTGGACGCCACCGGCAGGCCGTCCAGCTCGATCGACTCCTCGGCGAGGATGAAGGCGCGGCGCACGATGTTCATCAGCTCGCGAACGTTGCCGGGCCACGCGTAGGTGTCGAGCCGGCGTCGCGCGACGGCGCTGAACTTCTTGTTCGCCCCTTCCTCGCGGTTGAGCTGTGCCAGGAAGTGCTCGGCGAGGAGCTCGATATCGCCGTTCCGGTCGCGAAGCGGAGGGAGCAGGATCGGGAACACGTTGAGACGATAGAGGAGGTCCTCGCGGAACTTCCCGTCCTTGACGGCCTGCTCGGGCGAGCGGTTGCTCGCCGCGATGACGCGGACGTCGACAGCGATCGGCTCGTCCCCACCAACCCGGACCAGCGTGCCGGTCTCGAGCACCCGGAGCAGCTTCACCTGGAGCTCGATCGGCATCTCGGTGATCTCATCCAGGAAGAGGGTCCCCCGCGTGGCCCGCTCGAAGTACCCGCGGTGCATCTGCGTCGCGCCCGTAAAGCTCCCCTTCTCATGCCCGAACAGCTCGCTCTCGATGAGATTCGGCGGAACGGCGCCGCAGTTGAGCGGGAGGAAGGGCTGCTTCTTGCGGCGCCCCAGCTCGTGAATCGTGGCGGCCACCTCCTCCTTCCCGGTGCCGCTCTCGCCCACAAGGAGCACCGTGGCGTCCGTGGGCGCCACGCGCGTGATCAGGTCGTACACGCGCTGCATGGGCGTCGAGTTCCCGATCAGGCGGCCGAAATGCCCGAGCTGGCGAAGCTCCTCGCGAAGGGACCCGACCTCCTCCTTGAAGGCGAGCGTCCGCGAGACATTGGCGAGCACAGCCTTCAGGCGCCCCACGTCCACGGGCTTCGTGAGGTAGTCGAGAACCCCGACGCGAAGCGCGGAGATGGCGGAATCGACGGTCGCGTGCCCCGAGATGAGGATCACCTCCGCTCGGCGGGAGGGATCCATCTCCTCCAGCAGGGCGAGGCCGCTCCCATCGGGGAGCATGAGGTCGACCAGGATCACGTCCGGGCGCTCCTGGCTCAGCCGGCTGCG
This sequence comes from Candidatus Eiseniibacteriota bacterium, assembly GCA_016880395.1. Lineage (GTDB taxonomy): Bacteria > Eisenbacteria > RBG-16-71-46 > SZUA-252 > SZUA-252 > WS-9. Next base: position 2,402 of record JAEHDN010000323.1, on the reverse strand, counting down.
CGCGTCGGCCAGGGTCCCCGCGGTCGTGGTCGTGAAGCCTTCCTTCTCGACCAGCTCGGCCATGGCGCTGACCGAGCTGGGCTCGTCGTCGACGATGAGTGCCTGCGGCATGATTTCCCTCAGTCCGATTCGGGGGTTCGGGGACGTGGAAGCTCCAGCTCCCAGCGCGGCATTCCGTCCGCCGACCGGCGGGCGTGGATGGCGCCTCCGTGGCGTCGCGCGATCGCGTCCGCCGCAAAAGGAGCTTCCTCGGGTGCAACGTCGCTTGCTTCACGGCTCTGGGTCCGGTCCCTGGGCGAGGCGGCCACGAAGAGCACCGCCGCCCCATCACGGGTCTCCGCGCCCAGCGTCAGCTCGGCGCCGGGAATACGCTCCATCGCGTGAAGGAGCAGATCGAGCCCGGCGTGGCGAACGGCCGCGCGGCTCCCTTTCGCTTCAACGGGCGCCTCCGGCACGCGCACGGTGAGGGCGACCTGCGAGCGCCGGCAGTGGGGCTCGAAGAGGGCACGGATCTCCTCCGTGGTCTCCCGGAGGTCGAAGAGCACCGGCCCCTCGCCGTCCTCCGCTCCGCCCCAGAACGCCTCGAGCATCCGCGCGAGCCGTCCGATCTCCCGGTCGATGGCCGCGGCGTACCGTGTCTGGCGCGCGCGGAGCTCGGGATCCTCGGTCTCCTCCGTGCTCTGCCGGAGCAGCTCGAGCTGGAGCGCCATCGCGTGCAGGGGACCCCGCAGATCGTGCCCCGCCGCCCGGAAGAGCCGGGACAGGCGGCGGAGGTGCTCGGCCAGCCGCGATTCGGGATCGGATACCACGAGGCAGCCCTCCGTCATGGCGAGCATGGGAGCTTCGAATGGAATGGCGGCGTCGGTCATCTCTGCCCTGCGCACCAAGGACGGGACGGATCCACGAGCCCGGCGCGACGGCATCCGGGCGCACACACCGAGCATGGCACGCGTTCCAAGGCGCGACAAGAGGGGCATTGAATTTTTTTCGAAGCGAGCCGCGGCATCGCCAACAACGCAATGGCGCAGGAGTTCCCGGCATGATCACGGACCTTGAGTGCACCATGGCCCCGATATTGCACGGTTATCTCGACTGAGTAAGGGGGGCTCGACGAGTCCAGCACTTGGGCTCGCAAGGAGCGGGCACTTTGGCCCCGGCGGTTCAGTGGATCGCTGTTTTGCGCAGCCATTGTAACAACGCCGGACGAGGCGGCCCGCGATCGAGCGTTGAGCGGTGAAACGAAAGGAGAGGATCATGCACGATCTCCAGGAAAACTACGGAACCACCCGCAGCAGCCAGGCGATCAAGCCTCAGTTCATGGTCGGCGCTCTGGTGGGCGCTGGCCTCGCGCTGCTCCTCGCTCCGGCGAACGGCCGCGATACGCGCCGCAAGCTCGGAGCCACGGCTCAGCGCCTCGGCACGAACGCCAAGCACGTCATGGGGCGCACGCGCTCCATGGTGGAAGGCATCAAGAACGACGCGCGCTCGGCCTTCCAGTCGGGCCGCGAGGAATTCAAGCGGAGCCGGGGGCGCGAGGAGTCGAGCGCCTGGTCCGCGTAGCTCGGCCGCGGGGTCGCGGTGACATCACGTCCGCCGCGAACCGGTGGAATCGAATCGCTGGGATCCGGCTCGGAGGAGGCCCCCTCTCGACCGGTGCCGCCTACAACCCAGCGTGACGAGTCCCACTCGCAGGAGGAAGGCCGGGGCGAGCGATTCGCAGAGCTGTCCCGGCATCTTCCGGCGAGCTCCCACAAGCATCGCCCGGCCTGGGCGCGATGGAGGCGGCCCACGTACGGGCCGCGCATCCGGATTCGATAGTTCATCCAAGGAGGATGTCATGCGCATGGATTCGTTCGACAAGCTGTACCTGGAGGAGCTCAAGGACGCGTACAGCGCCGAGAAGCAGCTGGTGAAGGCGATTCCCAAGATGGTGAAGGCCGCCACCTCGCCGGAGCTCCGGACCGCGCTCGAGGAGCATCTCGACGTCACGCGCCGGCAGGTGGAGCGTCTCGAGGAGATCTTCCAGGACCTGGGCAAGCCGGCGAGCGGCAAGACGTGCAAGGGCATGGCCGGCATCATCGAGGAAGGTCAGGAGGTGCTCCACGAGGACGGGGAGCCCGAGGTGATCGACGCGGCCATCATCGCGGCGGCGCAGCGGGTGGAGCACTACGAGATCGCCGCCTACGGCACCCTTCGCACGTTCGCGGAGACGAAGGGAGACACGAAGGCGGCGCGCGTGCTCGAAGAGATCTTGAATGAGGAGAAGGAAGCCGACGAGCGCCTCACCCGGATCGCCGAATCGTCCGTCTACATTCATGCTCGAAGCGCCGAGGAGGGCGACGCGGAGTGGGACGAGGACGAGGAGAGCAGCAAGTCGCGCACGCAGCCGGGCCGCAGCCTCT
>JAEHDN010000322.1 GCA_016880395.1 Candidatus Eiseniibacteriota bacterium | reverse complement strand
GCGACGGCGCCGCCGGCCAGGGCGGACGTGTTGCGCAGGAACATCGAATCGGCCAGGAGGAGCTGCGAGGAGTCGGCGTAGACGGCGCCACCGGCCGCGGGGTCGGCGTGGTTGTCCTCGAAGCGGCAGTTGCGGACCGGGAAGATGGTCACCGACTCATAGAGGGAGATGGCGCCGCCGGCGTACCCCTTGTTGCGCAGGAAGGCGCATTCGCGGATCGCGATCGCCGAGCCGTTGACCGAGAGCCCGCCGCCCGTGTTCTCGACGAACTCGAGCTCGTGGAGATCGATGTCGCTCGATTCCCACACCGCGAGCCCGGTCTCCCAGTTCTTCTCGAAGAGACAGCTCGCGATCATCACGCTCGAGTCCCGCACGCAGGAGATGCCGCCGCCCGAGTTGGCATGGCCGCGCCGGATCGTGAATCCGATGACGCCCGCGCCCCGGACTCCCTCGATGTGGAGCACCCGGACACTGTCCCCGCCATCCAGGATCGTGCTGTCCGGCCCTTCGTCGCCAAAGAGCACGATGCTCTTCTTGAGAACGAACGGGCCGCGGTACGTACCGGCGCCGACCCACACCGTATCGCCGGGGGACGCCGCGTCGATGGCCTTCTGGATCGTGCGCTGCTGCTTCGGCACGAAGATCCGGGTGGCGCGCGCGGGAGCGGGCAGCGCGAGGAGGAGGGCGACGAGGAGAAGCCCCGGCAGGAGTCTAGGCGCCATGCTCGACGTCCCCCATGCTGCCCGGTTCGAGCGGGCCCGCGAACACGAGCACGTAGCGCTCGGGATCGAGATAGGTGCGCGCGGCCTCGCGTGCCTGCGACGTGGTGACCGAGCTCACGATCGACGGATAGCGCTCGATGTAGTCGAGGCCCAGCCCGTAGATCTCCGCGCTCAAGAGCTGCCCCGCGACGCCCGCGTTGGTTTCGAGGCGCACGGGGAAGACGCCCGTGAGGTAGCCCTTCGCGGCCTCCATCTCCTCGTCGGTCGGTCCCTCGTCGTGGAGCCGGCTCACCTCCCCGAGGACCGCCTCGGCGCACCGCGCGGCGTTGGCCGGGTTCGTGCCGGCGCGGATCTGGAGCGGTCCGGCGCCGATGCCGGCCATGAGGCCGGAATAGACGCCGTACACGAGCCCCTGGCGGTCGCGGATGCTGTCCATCAGACGGCTCGAGAGCGATCCGCCGCCGAGCACGTAATTCATCATCATCACGGCGTCGTAGTCCGGTGCGTTCCGCGCGACACCATGGATGGCGTAGACGACGTCGGCCTGGGACTTGCCCGGCCTCGGCACGACGAGCCTCCGCGATCGCGCCAGCGTCGGCGCCGGGGGCACCTCGAACGGGATCGCCCGGGGGCGCTTCGTCCAGGCGCCGAACACGCGCTCCGCGATCTCGCGCGCGCGGGCGGGAGTCACGTCGCCCACCAGAACGACCACGGTCGCGTCGGCGCCGTAGTGGGCGCGGTGGTGCGCCACGAGGTCCTCGCGCGAGACCGATCGGAGCCCTTCTTCGTCGCCCCCCGCGTGGCGGTGGTACGCGTGTCCTTCGGGGAAGAGGAGCGCGTTCGCGCGTCGGGCCGCGACGCTCGACGTGGAGTTCTCCGCGATGCGGTACTCGTTCCAGAGCTCCCCGCGGATCTTCTCGATCTCGTCGGGCGGAAAGACGGGCTCCCGCAGGGCGTCCGCGAGCACCGCGAGGACCGCTTCGAGGTCCTCCGAGAGCATGGTGCCGTGGAACGAGACGGTCTCCGATCCACCCTCGAACCGGAGGGTGGCTCCGAGGCTCTCGACCGCCGACGCCTGCTCGAACGCGGTCCGCGTGCGGGTGCCCTGGTCCAGCATGCTGCCGGTGAACGTGGCGAGGCCGCTCTTCCCTGGGGGATCGAACAGGGCGCCGGCCTTGACGACTCCGTGGAGCGCGACCGTGGGGTTGGCGTGGTTCTCGCGCAGAACGAGTGTGAGCCCGTTCGGCAGCGTGAACCGGACCGCCGACGCTGCGGCCACGGCCGCCTCGACGCGCGCGGGGCTCACGCCGCCGGCGCCTCAGAAGGCTCGATCGGGTCGTACAGGCCGACCGTGCGGGAGTCCTCGGTGAGATAGGTCTCCGCCACGCGGCGGACGTCGTCCGGGCCGACCGAGG
>JAEHDN010000048.1 GCA_016880395.1 Candidatus Eiseniibacteriota bacterium | reverse complement strand
CCGCGGGGATTCCCGCGCTCGATGCCAACGTGCTCCGGCTGCGCATCCAGCCCGACGAGGGCGTGTCGCTCTCCTTCGGGGCGAAGTCCCCCGGCCAGGCGCTCCACATCGATCCGGTCCGTATGGATTTCTTCTACCTCACGAGCTTCGGCTCCGATCCTCCCGACGCCTACGACCGCCTTCTCCTCGACTGCAATCGCGGTGACTCGACGCTCTTCGCCCGGAAGGACGAGGTGGAGCTGGCCTGGGAGATCGTGGACTCGATCACCAAGGCCTGGGCCTCGGGACAGGGGCCGCCGCTCGCGACCTACCCGGCGGGCACGTGGGGGCCGCGCGAGGCGGACGCATGGATCGCGAAGGAGGGGCGGAAATGGCTCCATCTGTGAGCGGCCCGGGCGGCCAGCGCGGCGGACCGGGCGACGCTCCGAGCGCGCCCGGCGGCGCGAGCCCCGATTTCCTCAAAATGGGGGGCGCACCCTCGCGCCCGTTCGATCTCGCCGAGCTGGAGAAGGAGCTTCGCGCGATGTGGCGCTCCTCCTCTGGCGCGGGCGAGCGGCACACCGGCTCGGTCTACCGTGCCGCCATGTCGAACCTCGTGGTGCCAGTCGATCCGGAGCGGCACGCACGGCTCGCTCCCGTGCTGATCGAGGTGACGCGGCGACATCCGTCGCGACTCCTTCTCGTCGAGATTGGCCCGCACGGCTCCGCGGAGCTCCATGCCGAGGTCGCCGCGCTCTGCCATCTCCGCCCCGCGGGCGGGTACATCTGCAGCGAGCAGATCATCCTGCGCGGTGACGCCGAGGCCGGCCCGCTGGTGCCGAGCGCCGTCAGCGCTCTCCTGGTTGGGAATCTGCCGACGGTCCTGCTCGACATCCATGGCGGGGCCCCGGCTCCCTGGACCGCGGAGATCGCGGACCAGGCCGAAATCGTGCTCGCGGACAGCAGCGAGTGCTGGACGCCCGAGGAAGCGGCCAGGCTCTGGGCGGCGATCGACGCGGACCAGGACGATCGCGTGCGGGACCTCGCCTGGGCGAGGCTCGCTCCCTGGCGGGAGATCATCGCCGAGGCGTTCGACACCACCCACCTCGCGGGCGCGCTTCGTCACGTGCGCGAGGTCGCCTTGGAGTACGGCTCGGCGGCGAACGGCCCGGCGCCCTCCTGCGTCCATCTCCTCGCCGGATGGCTCGCGTCGCGCCTCGAGTGGAGCCCGGTGCGCCGCGAGCGGGATGGGGTGGTGCTCCAGGGCCCGGACGGTCCGGTCCGCCTGCGGCTCACCCGCGATCCGGAGGGAGTCGAGGGCACCCTTCATCGGATCCACCTTCGCTCCGGCTCCCCTCACCCGCTCGACATCCAGGTGACGCACCGGCCGAGGCACCGGAGCGCGACCGTCGAGGTATCCGCGCCCTCCGCCCAGAGCCTCGAGGTGCCGTTCCACTATCGCGAGTTCGCCGAATGTGTGGTCACCGAGATCCACAGACACGAGCCCAACCCTCAGCTCCGGGACGCGGCGCGCGCCGCGCTCGCGCTCCTCTCCCATCTCGAGGATCGTGCCGCGTGAGCGGACCGATCCCGCGCGTCCGCGTGTTCCCCGGTCCCGAGGCCGCCACGGAGGGGGCTGTCGAGGAGTGGAACCGTGCGCTCCGGAGCGATGACACGGACGCGGCCCTCGCCGACGCGCCCCGCCCCCGCACCCGCCGCGTCCTCTTCGCGGGAGGCACCACGCCGGAGCGGCTCTACCGCCGCCTCGCGGACCCGGACGTGATGCCGCTCACCGCATGGCGGCGCATCGAGGGCTACTTCGGCGACGAGCGCTGCGTGCCGCCCGATCATCCCGACTCGAACTACGGCCTTCTCCGGCGCTCGCTGCTGGCCCCGCTCGGTGGCGACGCTCCCAAGGTGCACCGCATGCATGGCGAGGACCCCGATCCCGACGCGGCGGCCCGTGCGTACGAGCGTGTGATCGCCGACGCCTTCGGCGCCACCGACGACGAGACGCCGTCCTTCGACCTCGCGCTCCTCGGCGTGGGTCCTGACGGCCACACCGCGTCCCTCTTCCCCGGCCGCAGCATGGATCCGGAGCGCCTCTGCGTCGCGACCGCACGCCCCGAGGACGGAAGCGCGCGCATCACCGTGACCCTCCGGCTCCTCGACGCGGCGCGGAGCATCCTCTTCTTCGTGCTCGGCGCGTCGAAGGCGGATGCGGTGGCGCGATGCGTCGGTCCCGACGCCACGCCGCCGCGCGACCTCCGACCCACGACGCTCCCCCACGACCCGCCTCCCGCCGCGCTCGTCCGCCCCGCGCACGGGCGCGTGGTGTGGCTCCTCGACCAGGCCGCCGCACGGGACCTGCGCGCATGATCCTGGCAGGCGACATCGGCGGCACGACCGCGCGGCTCGCTCTCTTCGAGCGCCTCGACCGCGGCCGGATCGGCCCGCCACGAGGCCAGGAAGAGGTCCTCGCGCACGAGTTCCCGACGTTCGAGGACCTGCTCGCGTCCTTTCGCAAGCGGCACCCGGAGCCGGTCGAGATCGCTTCCTTCGGGGTCGCGGGCCCGCCGATCGACGGCCGGGTGTGGGGCACGAACCTCGCCTGGGACATCGACACTCGCCCCGTGTCGCGTCTCCTCGGCGCCCAGACCCATCTCCTCAACGATCTCGCCGCGACGGGCTACGGCATCCCGGCGCTCACCGCGACGGACCTGGAGACGCTCCAGGAAGGCCGTCGGGACCCGCGCGGGAACGCCGGGCTGATCGCGGCCGGCACCGGCCTCGGCGAGGCGCTCCTCGCGCGCGTGGGCGAGGATCTGATCCCTGTCGCCTCCGAGGGCGGCCACGCCGATTTCGCTCCCCGGACCGACGACGAGGTGGAGCTCTTCGTGCTGCTACGCGAGCGGTTCGGGCGCGTGAGCTGGGAGCGCGTGCTCTCGGGCCCGGGGCTCGCGCTCATCGCGGAGTGGCTCCATGCCCGGGACGGCGCGGCCGGGCCGAGCGCCGCGGCCTGGGCCATGCACGTCGAGGAGGCTGGCCCGGGAGGGCTGCCCGCCTTCGTGAGCCACGCCGGCCTCGGAGGCGCCTGCCCCTGGTGCGTCCGGGCGCTGGAGCAGTTCGTCTCCGTCTACGGCGCCGAGGCCGGGAACGTCGCGCTCCGGGGCGTCACCCGCGGCGGGCTCTACGTGGCGGGCGGGATCGCCCCTCGCATCCTCCCGGCGCTCCACTGGCCCGGGTTCCTCGCGGCGTTCGGGAACAAGGAGCCGCACCGGAAGCTCCTCGCCGAGATCCCGGTGCGGGTGATCCGGAACGAGCACGTCGGAATGCTGGGCGCGGCGCGCTACGCCACCCTGGTTGCGGCGAGGGACGGAACCCCCCTATAATCCGCGGCATGAATCCCAACGTCGCCGCGCCGGAAGCCCCCACCGCCTCGCCGAGGCGCTCCACCGCCCGCGTGAAGGAGATCCTCTCCTGGTACTCGTCGGACAATCCGGGAAGCAAGGCCAACCTGGCCCGGATGCTGAACCACGGCACCCTGGCGGGCACCGGCCGGATGGTCATCCTTCCGGTGGACCAGGGATTCGAGCACGGCCCGGCGCGGTCCTTCGCGCCGAACCCGGCGGGCTACGACCCTCGCTACCACGTCGAGCTGGCGATCGAGTCGGGCTGCAACGCCTACGCGGCGCCGCTCGGCTTCCTCGAGGCGGGCGCGGCCGAGTTCGCGGGCGAGATCCCGCTCATCCTGAAGCTCAACAACCACGACGTGCTCCACGACGAGAAGGACCCGCTCTCCTCGGTCACAGGGAGCGTGCACGAGGCGCTCCGCCTCGGCTGCGCCGCGATCGGATTCACGATCTACCCCGGCTCGTCGCAGGCGGGCCGGATGTACGAGCAGATCCGGGCGCTGGCGGAGGAGGCCAAGCAGGTTGGCCTCGCGGTCGTGGTCTGGTCCTATCCGCGCGGTTCGGGTCTGAGCAAGGCGGGCGAGACCGCGATCGACGTCATCGCGTACGGGGCCCAGATCGCCGCGCAGCTCGGCGCGCACATCCTCAAGGTGAAGCTCCCCACCGATCACATCGAGCAGGACGAGGCGCGGAAGGTCTACGAGAAGCAGGCCATCCCGATCGGCACCCTGACCGAGCGCGTGCGGCACGTCGTCCAGTCCTCGTTCGACGGGCGGCGAATCCTGATCTTCTCGGGCGGGGCGAAGAAGGACAACGACGACGAGGTCATCGCGGAGGCGCGGGCGATTCGAGACGGAGGCGGATTCGGATCGATCATCGGCCGGAACAGCTTCCAGCGGAAAAAGCCCGAGGCGATCCGGCTCCTGCGCCGGATCATGTCCGTCTACTCCGGCGAGATCCCCTAGCCCCTCGCAGCGCCGGCTTCCCTCGCAGCGCCACTGCCCGGCCGTGTGACCGGCGGCCCCACCTAGGCTCTAGTGCCCCGGAATCTTGAGCGGGATCGGCTGCGTCATGAGCCACCTGGCGTAGGCGAACCCGATCGCCCCGAGCAGCACGCAGAGGAGCGCGATCGCGATCAGGAAGCGCCGGTGCGTCGCGCGCACGCGAGGGTCGCGCTCCCACGCGGCCGGTGCGGGCTCGGCGGGGGCCGGTGCGGGCTCCCCGCTGACCGTGGCGGTCTCCGCGGGGACCGTTGCGGGCTCGTTCAATTGACCTCCTTCGCGGCCACGGGCGAACGGTCCTTCGGATCCCGCGGGAAGAGCGAGTAGTTGAGGACGATCTCGTTCACGTTCGTCGGGAACCGCGGCGAGAGCGCGAAGTAGACCGGCAGCACCCGCGTCTCGCGCGGGGCGAGGCTCTGGTCCTCGAAGCAGAAGCACTGGATGAGCTGGAACTCGCGGGCCGCCGACATCGGCGTGATCGAGTGGACGGCTCGGAAGAAGACCGAGTCGTCCCCCATGTTGGTGAAGGTGTAGCTCAGGTGGATCGGCTTCCCGATCTTCGCCGTGACCTGCGGCTCGGACGGGCCGAAGCGCACCGGCAACCCCGTCCCGGACACCCCCATGAACTTGACGTTCACGCTCCGCGCGAGCACGTTCCCAGCCGCGCTCGACATGAGCGGCGCCATCTCCCCCCTTCCCGAGGCCTTCCCCGCGTCGTTCAGGCCGAAGCGTGCGCAGAAGAGCTTGAAGAGGGGAACGTTCGCGTAGGCGAAGGAGAACATCAAGGAGACGAGCGCCAGGAGGATGAGTGCCAAACCTGCGTTCGACGGTTTCTGGAACTTCACGGCGGAACCCCTAGGCGTGCAGCGGGATGTGCCACACGGCATCGACGATGATCGCGACGAAGAGAACGAACAGATAGACGATCGAGTAGCCGAAGACCTGCCAGGCCGAGGTCACCGTCTGGGCACGCTTGGCGCGCCAAGCCTTCCATAGGAATACCATCCCGAGCGCGAGCGCCGCCGCGCCGAAGATCGCCCCCCCCGAGTTCAGGAACGGCATCGCCAGCGTCAGCCCCACGAGCCCGATCGTGTAGAGCTCGATCTGCCGGTAGGTCTCGGCCTCCCCTTTCACGATGGGGAGCATCGGGATCTTGGTCCGCCGGTAGTCGTCCTGCACGCAGAGCGCGAGCGCCCAGAAGTGGGGCGGCGTCCACAGGAAGATCACGAGGAACATGAGCACCGGCGGGAGCGCCACCGTGCCGCTCGCGGCGGCCCACGCGATGACCGGCCCCATCGCGCCGGCCGCGCCGCCGATCACGATGTTGTGCACCGTGCGGGGCTTGAGCCAGAGCGTGTAGTAGAAGCCGTAGAAGGCGATCGTCGCGAACGCCAGGATCGCGCTCAACGCATTGGCGACGAGCGCCAGGAGGATCACCGAGGCGGCCCCCACCCCGATCGCGAACAGGAGCGCACCGCGCTCGGGAACCCGGTGCTGCGGCAGCGGACGCTTGAGCCGCGTGCGGGCCATGGTCGCGTCGAGATCCCGCTCGAAGTACTGGTTGAACGCGTTGGCGGACCCGGCCGTCATCGTGATGGCGGTCAGCACGAGCGCAAACTGGCCCGGGTGGTGAAGGAGCGAGCCTTCGACCACGAGTCCCGCGACCGCGGTGACGATCACGAGGAGGACGATCCGGGGTTTCGTCAGCTGGATGTAATCAAGCACGGCGTAGCTCATGGGCGGCGGTCAGCAACGCTCCGAAGAGCACGAGCGCGGTCCCGAGGTGGGCGGCACTCACGGGCAGCGGAACCCTCAGGAGGACGTTGCCGATCCCCAGGAGGAGCTGCAGGGCGACGAGTATAGCCGAAAGCCGGAGCGCCCACCTGGCCCTGGGCGGCAGGGGACCAGCCATCGAGGTCAGCACGAGCGCCATCACGGCCAGGAACACCGTGTATCCGCCCAGCCGGTGCGCGTAATGGATGCCGACGAGTCCGTGCATGGGCGGAAGCCACATGCCCTGGCAGGTCGGAAAATCCGGGCATGCGAGCGCCGCTCCGGAGGAGGAGGTCCAGGCGCCGAGGCCAGCCTGCAGGAACACGAGCCCGGCCGCGAGATGCGCGAATCGTGCGAGCCCACGCGCCCGTCCTCCCGTTGTCGCGGCCGGGCCACCGGCGGCTGCCTCGACAGGCTTGTGGCGCATCGTCAGGAGGATCCCGAAGAACGTGAAGGCGAGGAGGAGATGGGTCACCACCCGGTCCACCGGCAGCTCCTCGAGGACGACCCGTCCCCCCATGAACACCTGGAGCGCGAGGGTGATCAGGAGGGCGATCGTGAGTCCCGCGAGGCGCGCGCGGTACGCGGCCGAGCGAAAGACCGTGATCGCGATCGCGATCGTCGTGAAGCCCGTCAGCATGGCGAGGAAGCGGTGGCCCCACTCGATCAGGACGTTGGGGTGCGGCTTCGGGAGGAGCTTCCCCTCCGCGAGCGGCCAGTCGGGAATGGCGAGGCCCGATCCGCTCAGGCGCACGACGCCCCCCCAGACCACGAGCACGACGGTGAGGCCGAGGGCGAACGAGAGGAGTGCGGGCAGCCGGCCCGGCCGTGATTCCATCTGGGACCGCGAAGCCCGGGCGGCCCGTTACCGGATGACCGGCAGGCGGTGGAAGTTCTCGGCCGGCGGAGGCGACGAGACGGTCCACTCGAGGGTGCGGTTGAACTCGTCGTGGTCCCATGGATCCTCCGACGCGCGGCGTCCGCGCGCGAGGCTCCCGAGCATGTTGATCGTGAAGATGAGCATCGACAGGCCGAGGAGGAAGGCCCCCGCCGTGGCGATGTGGTTCCAGATCGCGAACTCCGGCTGGTACGTGTAGATGCGGCGCGGCATGCCGAGCATGCCCATCATGTGCATCGGCATGAACGTGACGTTCATCCCGATGAAGGTGAGCCAGAACTGCACCTTGCCCCAGAACTCGTTGTAGAGCCGACCCGATATCTTGGGGAACCAGTAGTAGAGCCCCCCGAAGATCGACATGAGCGAGCCGCCGAAGAGCACGTAGTGGAGATGCGCGACCACGAAGTAGGTGTCGTGCACCTGCACGTCGAAGGGCACGAGGGCGAGCCAGACACCCGTGATGCCGCCGATCGTGAAGAGGGCGATGAAGCCGAGCCCGTAGAGCATCGGCGTCCGGAACCGGATGGACCCGCCCCAGACCGTGGCCAGCCACGACCAGATCTTGATTCCCGTCGGCACCGCGATGACCATCGAGGCGAAGCTGAAGAAGCGCCGGAGAGCCGGGTCCATGCCGGTCGAGAACATGTGGTGGCCCCATACCAGGAAACCGATGAAGCCGATGCCCGCCGTCGCCAGGACCATGCCCTTGTAGCCGAAGAGCTTCTTCGACGAGAACGCCGGCAGGATCTGCGAGACCATGCCCATGCCGGGCAGGACCATGATGTAGACGGCCGGATGCGAGTAGAACCAGAAGAGGTGTTGCCAGAGCACCGGGTCCCCTCCCGCGGACGGATGGAAGAAACCGGTCCCGAACATTCGGTCCGTGAGGAGCATCGTGAGCGCGCCCGCCAGCACCGGCGTCGCGACGAGGATGATCGACTGCGTGATCAGCACGTTCCAGGCCATCATGGGCATCTTCAGCATCGACATGCCCGGAGCGCGCAGGTTGAGGATCGTGACGACGAAGTTGATGGCGCCGAGGATCGAGGCCATGCCCGCCAAATGGAGGCCCAGGATCCAGAGGTCCACGCCGGGTCCCGGCGAGTACTGCCGATCGGTGAGCGGCGGATAGCTGGTCCAGCCCGCCGCGGCCGCGCCGCCCTGGAGCCAGAGCCCCGAGAGCATGAGGAGCCCGGCCGGGACGAGGAGCCAGAACGAGAACGCGTTCACGCGCGGGAAGGCCATGTCGCGGGCGCCGATCTGGATCGGGACGACATAGTTCGCGATCCCCGCCATGACGGGGATGGTCCAGAAGAAGATCATGAACGTCCCGTGGAGCGACATGATCTGGTTGTAGACGTCGGGGCGCACTACGTGGAGTCCCGGCGCCGCGAGCTGCGTTCGCATGACGAGCGCGAAGACGCCGACGATCGCGAAGAACGCGAAGGCGAGCCAGATGTACATCACGCCGATCTT
>JAEHDN010000321.1 GCA_016880395.1 Candidatus Eiseniibacteriota bacterium | reverse complement strand
GTGCGGACGATGCGCTGGCGCTCCTCCGGGAGCTTGATGTTCCGAAGCTGGAAGAGGAGCGGCGCGGCGCTCACGAGCTTGCCCGCATACGGAGTGTCCCGGAGGAGATCGTCGAGCGAATCGCGGAGGCCCGCGGTCAGTCCGTCGGCGAGCGCGTCATGGATCGACACGTTGATGCCGATCCGGGCCGGCCGCTCGGCGTCGAGCAGCTGGATCAGCGCGGCGCGGGGCCCTTCCTTGTAGGTCGACACCTTGTCGAAGAGGCCGGTCTGGACGAGATCGGGAGCATCGAACGTCGCCACCAGCGCGGAGGTCGACGTGGGCGTCACGAGGAAGAACGTGGTCCATGTGAAATCGAGGTCGATGAAGTAGCGGAGGATCGGATCCGGCCGCTCCGAAGACTCGCGGACCACGGTGAGCCAGGCGTCGAGACCGGACTCGGCGAGGAGCGCCTGCGCTTGCGCGAGCTTCTGCGCTCCGAGGCTGCGGGTGCGGGCGGGAGCGTCGGTCGGTATCATGAGCCAACCATAGCCCGCCGCGCGTCGCGCGGCAAGCGCGGACCGCTCGATCAGGGCACCGCGTAGCTGCCGCGGAGGAGCGCGACCATCTCGCCTCCCGTCGGCACATCCTCCGGGAACACGTACTGCCGTCCGATGAGCTGCACCTGCTCCGGGTACGGAAGCGAGCGCGCCTTCTGCACCTCGATGAGAAGCTGATCGAGGCGCTTGAGGAGCGCGCCATGATCCTTGTCGGTTTCGGGCGAGAGGACCGCGAAGCGACCACCTCCGACGCGCGCGACGACGTCCACCTCGCGCACGTTCCTCGCGAGCGAGCGCGCGAAGTCCTGGATCAGGCTCTCCGTCCACTCGGCTCCCTGACGCTCCACGAGATCCTGGTAGCCCGAGACGGCGCAGAGCGTGAGCAGGAACCGATCGTGATACCGCTCTGCCCGCTTGACCTCCTCGAGCACCCTCGCCTCGAGGGCGGAGCCCGCGATCAAGCCGGTGACCGGATCCGCGGCCGGAGGCGCCTCCTCCAACCCGCGCGCCCGCTCCCAGGAGAGCGCCACGTAGAGGGCCAGCTTCCGGAGCGTCTCGAGCTCGGGTCCCCCGAGCGCCGCCACGGCGGCGTCCCCGCGCGGCGCCATGGCCGCGATCGCCCCCACGACGCGGTCCGCGGCGCGCACCGGGACGCATGCGAACACGATGTCTTCCCCGTGCGCGCCGCCTGACTCGGGTGACGAGGACTCCTTGCCGTCCTGGACGGCGAGCGTGCCGAGCTCCTCGTCGAGCTGGGCGAGGCGAGCGGAGTCGGTGGCGACCCCCTCGTGTGAGGTCCGGATCACGATCTCGTCTCCACGGTCGCGAAGGCGAACCGAGACGAGGCCGTGCGCGAAGAGCGTGCGGAGGGCCGACGAGGTCTCGGCGAGGAGCGAGTCGAGATCGTGGGGCACCATGAGCCGCGGCGCGATGTCCGCGAGGCGCGCGAGCAACCGCTCCTGCCGCGCGGCGCCCTCGTCGCGGCGCGCCTCCAGGTGCTGCGCGATGAGCCGCCCCAGGCGGACGACGAGCCGCGTCTCCTCCTCGGTCTCTTCCTCCTGGATGGAGCGATTCTCGATGGCGATGACACCCATCGGCTTCACCATCCGGAGGGGGGCGAGGATCAGGCGCGAGATAGCCCCGTGTCCCTTCCCGCCGGCGCGCCGCGCCGTGAGGCAAAGCGGCTCCCCATCCTGGTGCACGCTCGCGACGAGCCCCTCCCCGACGGGCATGAGGCCCTTCACGCCCGCCGCGGTTCCGGACGTGACCACGTGGAAGCGGGACTCGCCCGGCATGGCGAGGTAGATCTGGACCGAGTCGGCGTGGAGCGCGCTCGCGACGCGGGTCGCGGCCATACGGAGCCGCTCGTCCTGGTCCATGCGCTCGCGCGTGAGAGCCTGCTCCACACCGCGTCGCGCGCGGAATTCCGCGGCATCGGCGTCGCGGCGGCGCGTCTGCACGACCCGGTCGAGGATCGACGCGATGCGCTCCGCGATCCGGACGAGGCGGTTCAGGTCCTCCTGCCCGAAGCGCTTATCGGCCTGGTGACTCGAGACGTTCAGCACGCCCAGCACCCTGCCATCGGACAGGATCGGCGCCGACATCGCGGCCCGGATGCGCGAGCGCTCGCGCGGGTCCGCGCGCGACTCGGGGGACGGGTCGTGGATGAGGATCGGCGTGCGCTCTTGGGCGACGCGACCCGAGATTCCCTCCCCGACCTTCTGGCGCGTGTTGCGCACCGTCTCGGCTGGGATGCCGTTCGCGAAGGCGATCGTCAGCTCTCCCTCGTCCTCGTCGAGGACCATGATCGAGCCCATCTCGGACCCCGTCTGATCGACGGCGAGTGTCAGGATCTCGCTCAGTACTCGGTTCCGATCCTGGGTCAGGTCGAGGGCGTCCTGGATCTTGCCGATCCCTCCGGTCGCCTCGTCGAACATGGCCTCCCACGCCTGGAGCGGTTCGGGATCGCCCGCGGCGAATGCGGTGCGCGGATGCGCCGCGGGTGTCGAGGCGACGGGTGCCTCGCCCCCGTGTGAGCCATCGCTCGCGGTGGAGGGTCCGTAGGCCCGGGTGGGGCCGCCCTGGGCGCGCGGCGCGGCCACGGCGGCGGGGTCGCTCAGCTTGGTCTGGATCTCATCCAAGGTCGTGAAGATCCGCTCCGAGATGCCGGAGCGAAGGAGCACGGTCGCGCCCGGCGCATCGAGGGAAGGGAGCGCCACGCTGTCGGGCTTCAGGGAGAGGAGGTCGAGCGGTTCCGCCGAGCGCGGAATCTGGAGCACCTCGGCGATCTCGAGGGCGAGGGCTTCGGGGTCGGAATGGACGACGAGCACGATCTCGACCGCGGGCGTCCTGCTCGCGAGCGAGATCAGGTCGACGCGGTCATCGGGCAGGTCGAGAAAGGCCAGCCTCATGCCACCCCTGAGGTTTGCAGCGATGTGGGAAGGACTTCGGGCCAGAGCGCAAACCGCAAGGAGTGTACCACCGCCCGCGCTCGAACGTGACGGAATGCCGCGGCCAGCGGCGCAACGGGTTAGCGGTGCCGAGGTCGAGGGGCGAAGGGCGACCCGCCGCGCGCCGCCCGGCTCTCCGCTTGGAGACAGGCGGCTCGCAGTGCGTTCTGCACGATCAGCGCGTGACCGTGAGCACCTTGCCGACCGCGACGTTGCGTTCGAGATCGGACGCTCGGACGGTCACGCGGTGTTCGCCGGGCATCAGATCCTTGACCTCGAACCGGAAAGTCTCCTCCTTCTCGTCGAACATGCCGTCCTCGGGGAAGATATCCGTCCAGTCGTCGCCGTCGACCGAGTACTCGATCGTCGTGATCCTGGTGTCGGCATCGATGGCGGAGCCGCTCACGGTGATCGACGAGAGTCCCACCTTGGATGAGGAGCCGCCGGACGTCTTCAGGTTCTCGATGCGCGGTGGAACATTGTCGATCTCGAACGGGGTTCCCGTCCGCTCGGTGTGTAGCGCGGCGGACGGCGGATTGTCGGGAAGATCGGTGGCCTCCACCTTCACACGGTACTCTCCGTTCGGGTAGGACTCCGAGTCGAAGCTGTAGACCCGCTCCGTGTGCTCGGAGACGAGGGGGCGCCAATTCTTCTCGTCGTCGGCCTTGATCGACACGTCGTACTTGAGTCCGTCGCCGTTCGGATCGAGCGCCTCCCAGGACACGGTCCGCACGCCGCGCGCCCACGCGGCGCTCGCGTCCGACACGGGCTTGGGGCCGGTGCGCGGGAGGTTGTACTCCACCTTGAGCCCGCTCGGGAAGCTCTGCGAGATCTGCGGCGGACGGTAGTCGGGCCCTCCCTCCATGTAGGGGTTGTCCGGGCCGTACACCCTGATGTCCCCGATCTCGGGAGGGAGATTCCGCTGCTGGTAGGCGACCTCCACCCACGAGACGACCGGGCCGTCGTTCCCGCCGCGTTTGAGGGTTAGGCGGTACTGGAGGAATCGGGCCGGAGGGCTATCGATGGGCGTACTGCCGCGGAGCGGCGCGTCCTTCGACCACGCGCTCCAGCCCTCGTCCGGCTCCTCGCTCAGGCCGCTGCGGGTGGACCAGAGCACGTCGCCGCTCCCGGTGATGCCGGCCGTCACGCGACCCCAGGATGCAACCGAGCGCAGATCGTACGGTTGGGACGTGTACGATCCCTCCTTCGCGGGCCCGGCGCTCAGCTCGTAGAGGACGGCGTCGTTTCCGGTCCCGACCCACGTCTCGCTCCCCGAGCGGGCGATGGCGAGGATCTGCTTCTCCTCAGGGACGCCGAGAAGCGCGTGCTTCTTGTCCGTGCTCACGCGGAAGAGAGCCGCCGACTCGCCCGTCGCGACGAGCACGCTCTTCGGTCCCTCGGGCACGATCGCGTAGATGAAATCCGTGGGAGGAGCGAAGAGCAATCGCGCGCTGCCGTCCGGCTGCACGAGGAAGACCCCGCACTTGCCGCCGCCGCTCGGCGTGACGTCGATCGCGAACCGCGAGTCGCCTCCCGGGCTGCTGCCCCCGGAGGAATCGGATGCCCCCCTGGCCTGGGTCTGGCGGTTCGTGCCCACCACGATCGAGCCGTCGGGGAGCACGGCGATGCCGCGCAGCTCGTCGGAGTCGGAATCGTAGAGAACGCGCGTGCCGCCCGTCTTGTCGATCCGCATCAGGAGGCCCTTCGATGCCGTGCCCGCGAGGAGCACGCCATCCGAGGTCTCCGCGAGCGAGAGCACGTTCACGTCCTTTGTCTCGGCGAGCACCGTCCCCTTCTTCGCGGCCGTGATGCGGTAGATCTTCCCTTTGGATCCCGTGCCCGCGTAGAGCGAGCCGTCCCTGCCGGCGAGGAGCGACCAGATCGACTCCTCGCCCGTCTCGAAGTACCGGCTCGTATCCCCCGCGGCGCCGACCCGGTAGATGATCCCGCCCGGCGCGGTGCCTGCGTACACGTTGTCCGAGCGATCGACCGCAAGCGAGGTGATCTCGCCCGCCCCCGTCTCCCAGACCAGGGTCGCGCCCTTGCCGCGCGTCCAGCGGTAGATCCGACCGTTGTCTCCCGTGCCGAAGTAGACGCGCCCCTTCGAGTCTCGCGCGATGCTCCAGATGTAGGACACGCCTTCGAGCCGCGTGACGACCGAGTCCCAGGACGGTCCGGGCGTGAGATATCCGTCGCTCTCCAGAGCCACCCCCTCCACGTGCTCTCCCTGGAGGAAGCCCGCCATGTCGTCGGTCCTCCAGAACGAGGTCTTCACGGCTGCAGCGGGAGATGCATGCCCCAGCAGCGCGCCGATCACGATCGCGCCGAACAGCCCCCTGGCTCGGTTCAGAATCGGACTCCTTTCCCTGGCGGACGAAGGTCTATCGAGTGAGATCCGGGACGATGTCGATCTTGGCGGTCTCGCTTCCCCGGACCACGGCATCCATGGGTATCGTTTGCTCGGACAGCGTCGCTCCCTTGGTCGGCGACACCGCGCCGGACTTGCGGTCCGCAGTCAGAACGCCAAGCACCGACGCGGGCGGCTGAGAGATCTCGCCTCCGCGCACGGTCGCGCCGCCGGCCTGGCGGTAGAGCTGGACGTAGATCCGGTCGAGGCGGCGCTCCGACTCGATGACCTGCACGAGCTGGTCGAACGTGTCGGGCTGGAAGCGGTCCGGAGTGCGCTCGCGCTCCCACCGGTCGGTGTCCTCGCCGTCGGCGACGCGCACGCTGAGCTCGCCCTCGGGCGTCTGCGGCGGGATGTAGAGCCGCGTGCGGCGCGTCTCCTTCATCGCGCCTCCGCGCCGGAGCGTGATCTCGACCTCGACCGAGTCACCGGGGGAGGCCGTGGCGGGGCGCACGCGCACGTCGCTGATCCTCGCCGCGTCGAGCCCCATACGGGCGTTCACGTCGATGCGGGCGGAATCGAGCGACGAGGGGCGGAAGTGATCGCTCATGAGAAGCTGGAGCGACTGGGTGACCTGCTCGCCCACGCCCGTGATCGGCGACTGCGTGAGGAACACGTTCCCCTTCCGGACCGTGCGCTTGCCGCCGTTCATGTAGTAGGTGAGGTCGTAGTCGATGGTGGCGTAGCCGGCGTCGTTCAACGCCTCCGAGATCGAGTTCACCACGGCGGAGCCGACGAGGCTCGGGGTGAGGAGGCGGTTACGCACGACCTCGAAGGAGTAATGCTTGTCGCGCTTGCCCGTGCCCTGGATGGCGACCCGCACCGGAATCATCGGAGGGGACGCTCCCAGCTGCCCGGAAACGCCGGTGCTCCGGTCGGCCACCAGCGTGCCGCAGGAGGTGCTGGGCGAGCCGACCTTGGTCGAGATCTGCTGGCTCGCGAACACGGTGTGAATCGTGGCCGCGGCGAGCGGGAAGCGAACCCAGCCCATCGCGACGAACGGATGGCCGAAGGCGAGGAGACGATCGCCGTCCCGATAGGTCAGCGTCCCGATCGCGGCCGCCGACCAGTCTCCTCGGATCAGCTCCACGCCGACCGCGGAGCCGGGGACCAGGGAGTCGCAGACCATGCCCGGCTCGTAGCCGCCCCCCGGGCTCACCACGAAGCCTCGCTTCTCGAGCCACGGCTCGAGGAAGCTCACCGCCTCGGGCGTGAATCCGGAGAGGGTCAGAGGCGTTGCGATGGCCCGCACGCCGGTCGGATCCTCGAGTGGGTTCGTACCGTGCGGCTCGGCGTCATCGGAGGAGGGATCCGCCAGCCCGATGCGCTGGTCCGAGTCGTCCGGGGCCGGGGTGTCGGGTCCCGGGAAGAGGCTCAGCATCTCCTGGATCGGCGTGATCCCACCGACCGGGTCCTTGGTGAACGCCCAGGCGTAGGCGATCGCTCCGACGAGCTTGCCGTGGATGTAGACCGGGCTTCCGCTCATGCCCGCGATGATCCCGGTCCTCTCGAGATAGGGCCCCTGGGCGCGGGCGAGGATGAGGTTGGCCCCAGGCCGGTAGCCGCGCAACACCCCCAGGATGGTCACCTTGAAGGTGTCGATCCTCGTGCCCTCGAAGACCGTGAGGCCGATTCCCTCCATGCCCGCCCGGACCGAGTCGACGGGGAAGATGGCGGGAGCCGGAAGGGAGGAAGCTGCCTGGGACCTTGCGGGGCCCAGAAGCAATACGGCAAGTAGCGTCAGGAGCGCTGCTTTGCGAGATAGGTTCATCATTTCCTTGAGTGTTGGAGTGGATCCAGATCCCGGGCCGCCGCGGCGCCCGCCGTGCGAGCCCGGTCGCGGAGCAGGGCCAGCTCGTTGAGGGCCTGGACCGGGGTCAGCGATTCCACCGGAAGCTCCGCCAGGGCTTCGAGCAGCGCCCGTCGCTCTTCGGCCGTGACCCCCGCTTCCGTGCGCTTCCCTGATATACCCCGGTCGGATGAGGCCGTTCGCTCCGGGACCGGGCGGGCGTGCTCGGCCTCGAGACGGGACAGGACCTCGCGGGCCCGCCGCAGGACGGGCTCCGTGACGCCTGCGAGCTGCGCGACGTGGATCCCGTAGGACCGATCGGCCCGTCCGGCCGCGATCTGGTGCAGGAAAACGAGCTCTCCTCCCTCTTCCGCCACCCGTACCGTGCGGTTTCGAAGCCGCGGTAGATGGTCGGTGAGCTCCGTCAGCTCGTGGTAGTGGGTGGCGAAGATCGTCCGGGGCCGGGCGGCGGGCCCGTCGTGGAGCGCCTCCGTGACCGCCCAGGCGAGGCTCAAGCCGTCGTACGTGCTCGTCCCCCGTCCCACCTCGTCGAGGAGGACCAGGCTCCGGTCGGACGCCTGGCGAAGGATGGTCGCCGTCTCCTTCATCTCGATGAAGAAGGTCGACGCGCCGCGGGCAATCTGATCCGATGCCCCCACACGGGTGAAGATTCGATCCACCAGCCCCACGGTGGCGGACTTGCACGGGACGAACGATCCGATCTGCGCGAGGTACACGCACAGCCCGACCTGGCGCAGGAACGTCGACTTGCCTCCCATGTTCGGACCCGTGATGAGCCAGACCTGCTCGATGTCGGGGTCGAGGAGACAGTCGTTCGGCACGAACCCGCCCGGCGGGAGCGCCCGCTCCACCATCGGGTGGCGCGCGCGCTCCAAGAAGAGCCTCCGGTCATCCACGAGTTCCGGCCGAACCCAGCGCTCGCGCCCCGCGACGTCCCCGAGCGCGAGGTGGAGATCGATCTCCGCCACGACACGCGCGGCCGCGTGGAGATCGCCGATCCGGGCGAGCGCGAGATCGCGGAGCCGCTGGAAGTGCGCGGCCTCGATCCGGTGGCTGTCGACGCTGGCCGCCTCGATCCGCCGCTCCATCTGGCTCAGCTCCGGCGTCGCGAACCGCTCCGCGCCCGTGAG
>JAEHDN010000320.1 GCA_016880395.1 Candidatus Eiseniibacteriota bacterium | reverse complement strand
GATGACCAGGACGGAGCGGATCGAGGGATCGCGCGGCATCTAGCCCACGCGCGCGCGCCGGGCGGACATCAGCTCGATGAACTCCCGGAACAGGTACCGGCTGTCGTGGGGGCCCGGGCTCGCCTCGGGGTGGTACTGGACCGAGAAGACCGGTAGGTCGCGATGCCGGAAGCCCTCCACCGTGCCGTCGTTCAGGTTGAGGTGGGTCAGCTCGTACGCGGGATCGTCGAAGAGCGATGGGTCGACCGAGAACCCGTGGTTCTGGGACGTGATCTCCACCTGACCGGTGCGCAGGTTCTTCACGGGGTGGTTCGCGCCCCGGTGGCCGAACTTCAGCTTGAAGGTCCGCCCGCCGCACGCGAGGCCGAGGATCTGGTGGCCGAGGCAGATGCCGAAGACCGGTCGAGCCTCCATCAGCTCGCGCGCGGCCTCGATCGCGTAGCCGCAAGGCTCCGGATCGCCGGGCCCGTTCGAGAAGAAGATGCCGTCGGGATCGAGGGCGAGCGCTTCCGCCGCCGTCGTCATGGCGGGAACCACCGTGACCTCGCAGCCGCCCGCGACCAGATGGCGCAGGATGTTCCGCTTCATGCCGAAGTCGTAGGCGACCACCCGGAAGGGCTCGCGCTGGGGCGCGAAGAGATCGGGCACCGGCTCCCGCCACCCGGCGGGGCCGTGGTTCCAGCGGTAGGGCTCGGCGCAGGTCACCTCGCGTGCCAGGTCGAGTCCGATCATGGAACGCGACCTCCTGGCCCTCGCCACGAGGACCTCGGGGTC
Organism: Candidatus Eiseniibacteriota bacterium; assembly: GCA_016880395.1. Taxonomy (GTDB): domain Bacteria; phylum Eisenbacteria; class RBG-16-71-46; order SZUA-252; family SZUA-252; genus WS-9. Next base: position 6,411 of record JAEHDN010000320.1, on the reverse strand, counting down.
GTGCTCGACGGTGGAGATCACGCCCCGCTTGGCTCCGTGCGTACGTAAGTGGCGCGTCAGCGCGCGCGTGTCGATCTCCTGGATCCCCACGACACCAGCCTCGTCCAGATACCGGTGCAGCTCCCCCGACGCGCGCCACGACGACGCTCGCGTGGAGGCCTCGCGCACCACGAATCCGGCCACCTGCGGCCGGGACGACTCCACGTCGTCCCGGTTCACCCCATAGTTACCGATGTGGGGGTAGGTCATCACGACGACCTGCCCGCGGTAGGATGGGTCGGTCAGAACTTCCTGGTAGCCGCAGAGGGCGGTCTGGAAGACGACTTCACCGGATGTCTCACCCTGGCGGCCGAAACCGCAGCCTTCCAAGCACATCCCGTCCTCGAGCGCGAGCGTCGCACGGACCTCTTCCGGGTGCGTCACGGGCCTCCTCGATGTACGTATCTCTGGTGGAAGGAAACGAAGGGGATGCCGCCCGAACCGCGGCGCGGGAGCTCCGGGGCGCAGGCTCGACGGCACTATACTGGAGCCGGCGGGCCGGCGCGAGCGCGATGGAACCGGAAGGTTCGACTCCGGTTGAGATAGTCAGATTCAGGGGCCGGGATCGCCCGGCCGCACCCCCGACGAAGGAGCAGCGATGGGATCGAAGCGCGTTCAACCGAACCGTTCGAGGGCGATGGTCCTGGGCGCCGTAGGACTTGCCCTCGCTCTGGCGGCGGCCGCCCTGGCAGCGGGCCCCCCAACGACGCGCGCTGCCTCCCCGGCGCCGACGGCGCCCGCAGCGTCATCCAAGATCAAGATCTACTCGGTCGAGCGAAAGGGGTATGTGATGGTGGACAAGGTGAAGCGTTCCGACGAGGAGTGGAAGAAGCTCCTGACGCCCGAGCAGTACAAGGTCACGCGCAAGGCCGGCACGGAGCTGGCGTTCACCGGCAAGTACTGGAACAACCACGCCGCGGGTGTCTACCGCTGCATCGGCTGCGGCACCGAGCTGTTCGCGTCGCAGACCAAGTTCGAGTCCGGCACCGGCTGGCCCAGCTTCTACGCCCCGGTCTCCAAGGAGAACGTCGCGGTCGGCAAGGACAACTCGCTCTACATGGAGCGGGACGAGGTTCGCTGCGCCCGCTGCGATGCGCACCTGGGGCACGTCTTCGACGACGGACCCAAGCCGACCGGGCTGCGCTACTGCATCAACTCCGCCGCACTCGACTTCAAGCCTTCGCGCTGACGTTGTGGCGCCTCCGGGCCCCTTCGCGTAGGATTCGCTGCAGGCGCGAAGGGGCACTGGCCCGGGGCCCTCGAGACCCGGGCACGAGCGGCGCGGCACGGCCGCGGAGGCGATCGTGAACATCCTCATCGGCGTCGATGAATCCACCTGTTCCAACGCAGCTGTCGATTACGTGAAGCGATTCCCCTGGCCCTCGGGCACCCGGGTGCGCGTCGTGTCGGCCTCCCCTCCCGTGTTCGTCGGGCCCGGAGAGATCGCCGCGCCCGCCGTGATCGCGCAGCTCATGCAGGACCAGGATCGCATGCACACCCAGATCGCCGAGCGAGCGGCAAAGGAGCTCAAGGCCGGCGGCCTGACCGTGGACTCCGTCATGCTCGGCGGCGACCCGCGCTCCACCCTCGTGGAAGAGGCCCGCCGCGCCGGCGCAGACCTATTGGTCGTCGGATCACACGGCCGGAGCGGAATCTCGAAGCTCCTCCTGGGGAGCGTCGCCTCCTACGTGGCGTCGCACGCCGGGTGCAGCGTCCTCATCGTCAAGCAGCCGCACTGATATAATCGCGCCCATGCGCGACCGTATCGGCTCCTTCCGGCTTCTCGACCGTTTGGGCGAGGGGGGCATGGGGGTGGTGTACGCGGCTCAGGACGAGCGCCTGCATCGCCGCGTGGCCATCAAGATGATCCGCGACGACTCCGGTCTTCGCGAGGCGCGCGACCGGTTCTGGCGCGAGGCCAGGTCGGCCGCCCGGCTGAACCATCCCAACGTCTGCCAGATCTACGACGTGGGCGAGGAAGGCTCCGATCTCTGGATCGCCATGGAGCTTCTCGAGGGAGAGCCGCTCTCCTCCCGCATGGCGCGCTCGTCCCTGTCCCTGAGCGAGGCGGGCCCCATCGTGCTCAGCGTCCTCGCGGCCCTGGACGCCCTCCACCGCCACCAGATCGTCCATCGGGACCTCAAGCCATCGAACGTCTTCCTGACGTCCCATGGCGTGAAGCTCCTCGACTTCGGACTGGCTCGTCCCATCACCGATCCGGCGGCCATGACGACGACCAATCTCACACGGACCGGCCTCATCGTGGGAACGCCGCGGTACATGGCCCCCGAGCAGTGGAAGGGAGAGCCGGCAGACGCGCGCACGGACCTGTTCGCTGCGGGCATCATCCTCTACGAGATGCTTACCTCCGCACGCGCCTTTCCCGGCGAGGCCCCGGGCGAGATCCGCCATGCGGCGCTCTTCGAGCAGCCGCCGGCGCTCTCGGGTCCGCCGGCGGTGACGGCCGTGGATCGCGTGATCCAGCGGGCGCTCGCCAAGGATCCCAACGATCGGTACGCGTCCGCCCAGGCCATGGCCGACGAGCTCCGCAGCGCGCTCCGGCTCCTCGAGAGCGGAGACACCGCGCGCGTGCGCGCCGTGACGCGGCTGATCGTCCTCCCCTTCCGCTGCCTTCGTCCCGATCCGGATTGCGAGTTCCTCACCTTCAGCCTTCCGGACGCGATCACGGGCTCGCTGGCGGGGATCGAGTCGCTCGTGGTCCGGTCCAGCCTCACCGCGGCCAAGTTCACCAGCGCGACCCCCGACCTGAAGCAGATCGCGGAGGAGACCGAGGTCGACCTGGTCCTCATCGGAACGCTCATGCGTGTCGGGGATCAGGTCCGCGTGTCCACCCAGCTCCTCGAGGCCTCCTCGGGGACCGTGGCCTGGACGCTCTCGACCCAGGCATCCCTGGGCGATCTCTTCGAGCTGCAGGACGGCCTCGCCCGCCATATCGTGGAGTCGCTCTCCCTTCCCCTCTCCGGTCGGGAGCGAAGCTCCATGCAGAAGGACATCCCGGTGAGCGCGAAGGCGTACGAGTTCTACCTGCGCGCCAATCAGCTCGCCTGGACCTCGGACGGGTGGGCGCTCGCGCGCGATCTCTACCTCAAGTGCCTCGAGGCCGATCCCAGGTACGCGCCGGCCTGGGCGCAGCTCGGCCGCATCTACCGCGTCATCGCGAAGTATCACGAGGAGAGCCCCAAGGAGAACCTGCTCCGCGCCGCCGACGCGTTCCACCGAGCGCTCGAGCTGAACCCGGATCTCTCCCTCGCGCACAACCTGTACGTGTACCTCGAGGTGGAGATGGGCCGGGCGAAGGACGCGATGGTGCGCCTCATCGACCGGGCCAGGGCCCGCCCATCGGAGGCCGGCCTCTTCGCCGGCCTGGTGCAGGCCTGCCGGTACTGCGGTCTCCTCGACGCGTCGCTGGCGGCGGCGGATCGCGCCCTCCGGCTCGACCCGAACATCCCCACCAGCATCACGTACACGCACTGGATGTCGGGGGACTTCGAGCGGGCCATGATCCTGCGCACGAACGACCTTCCTTTCATCCGCGGGTACAGCCTGATGGCCATGGGACGGATGGACGAGGCGCTCGAAACCTTCTCCAAGATGCAGAACATGGTGCACCTCCCGGGGTTCGGCCGATCGATGTACTACCTTCTGATCGGAGAGCGGGAGAAGTCCCTCGCCGACATGCGAGGCATCCTGAGCTCCGCCTTCCTGGATCCCGAGGGGATCTACTTCATCGCGCGGGGCCTGGCCTACTTCGGGGAGCTGGACGAGTCGCTGCGCACGCTCGACCGCGTCGTGGAGGGGGGCTTCTACTGCGACCAGACGATGGCGCGGGATCCCTGGCTCGACCAGGTCCGCACCACGCCGGAGTTCGTGCGGATCCTGAGGCGCGCCGAATCCCAGAGGCGGGAGGCGATCGCCGCCTATCTGGAGCACGAGGGCGATCGCATCCTCGGAGTCCGCCCTTCGTCCTGAGCTACGCCGGGCGCGCCTCCTCGGGCGGGCGGTGGCGGCGGAACGCGACGTAGAGCAGGATGTCGTAGGTGATCTTCATCGCGGCCCCGATGTAGAGCGGCGCCGCGTAGGACGTCCCCCGCATGAAGAGCCCCGCGAACGCAGGAGCGGCCGCCCACGACCCCAGACGAACCAGGTGCGTGATGCCGGACGCGAGCGTCCGCTCCTCGGGCTTCACCACCGCCATGACGTAGGACTGCCGCGTCGGCACGTCCATCTCCACGAGCCCCTCTCGCAGCAGGAAGAGCGCGGCCGCCACGGGAAAGCTCGGCGCGAAGGGCACCGTCACGAGGAGGAGGCTCGAGGGGATGTGCGTGAAGACCATGGTGTTCACGAGCCCGATCCTCCGCGCGAGCCAGGCTGCCGCCATGTGAGAGAGCGCGTTCATCGCGCGCGCGCCGAAGAAGAGGGCCCCCACGACGGCCTCGCTCACGTGGAACCGCTCGTAGAAGAAGAGCGAGAGGAGGGCCGTGGTCAGGAACCCTCCGCCGAGGCTGTCCAGGGCGAAGAGGGACGAGATGCGGGTCACGATCCGCCGCGTCTCGGGCGAGAGTCTCGTGCGCGGAGCATGCCCCTCAGGCTCCACGGCGTGCGAGAGCGAGCGGTAGAGAATGGCGGTCGTGAGGAGGAGGAGCGCGTAGAGTCCCACCGCCATCCGGAGCGAGGCGATCTCGCCCACGGGAGTGCGGGACCGGATCAGCGCCGGGACGGCCGCGAGGAGCGCGCCCAGCGCGTGCCCCGCGTCCTGCACCACGTTGTAGACCGCGAACACCGTGGTGCGGCGCTCGTTCGTCGTCGTCGCGGGAAGGATCACCTGATCGAGGATCATCGAGGCGCCCCGGTCCCGCCCCATGCCGTTCAGCATGCCCAGGAACGCCGCGACTCCGATCAGGATCCCGTTCGGTGCGAGCGCGACCAGCGCCCCACCCGCGGCACCCAGGAGTCCGAGAATCGCGAGCGCACGCCGACGACCCAGGCGATCACCGGAAAGCGTGACGAGTAGCGCCGCCGTAGCGGCCCCCGCGAGCCCGGCCGCCACGACGCCGCCGATCGCGGCTGCGTCGAATCCCTCGCGGGCGAGGTAGATGGCGATGAGCACGGCGATCATGCCCGTCGCGAGCGCGCGCAGGAACGCCCCCGCGTAGAGGATGAAGCGGTCGCGCGCCTGCCTATCGGCCGTCACGCGGTCACCAGCAGCCCGACATTCCCACTCTGATATCGCCTCGGGTGGTCAGCCGTTCAACCTCGACGTGACATAGAAGGCCAGCGCGGCCATGAATGCGGATGCGGGGATGGTGAGGACCCAGGCCCAGACGATCCGGCCCGCCACGCCCCAGCGCACGGCGCTCAGCCGCTGCGTCGCCCCCACGCCCACGATCGCGCCGGTGATGGTGTGGGTCGTGGAGACCGGGATGCCGAGATGTGTCGCGCCGAAGAGGCTGATCGCCCCCGCGGTCTCGGCGCAGAACCCGCCGACCGGACGGAGCTTCGTCACCCGGGCGCCGAGGGTGTGCACGATCCGCCATCCGCCCGTCAGGGTGCCGAGCGCGATCGCGATCCCGCAGATGATCACGACCCACTGCGGGATGTAGAAGTGGTCGATCTGCCCGGTGGTGAAGAGGAGGAGCGCGATGACGCCCATCGTCTTCTGCGCGTCGTTGCCACCGTGCCCGAGGGAATAGAGCGCGGCCGAGACGAGCTGCATCTTCCGGAAGAGATGGTCCACGCGTCCCGGGTGCGCGCGCCGGAAGATCCAGGACACCGCGATCATGTTGAAGAATCCGAGCACGAGGCCGACCACCGGCGCGACGACGATGAAGATTGCCGTCTTCGTGAGCCCCGGCATGATCACCGCGCCGGGTCCCTTGTAGGCGAGGGCCGCCCCCACGAGCCCGCCGATCAGCGCGTGCGACGACGACGTCGGCAGTCCGAGCCACCAGGTCAGGAGATTCCAGAGGATCGCCCCGGTGAGCGCCGAGGCGAGCACGTGGTTGTTGACCGCCTCCGGCAGGACGATGCCCTTCCCCACCATCTTCGCCACGGCCACGCCCAGCACGAAGACCGCGATGAAGTTGAAGAAGGCCGCCCAGATCACAGCGATGCCCGGCGTGAGCACGCGGGTCGAGACGACGGTGGCGATGGAGTTGGCGGCGTCGTGGAAGCCGTTCAGGAAGTCGAAGACGAGCGCCAGGCCGATGACGAAGACGAGGATCGACGTGTCGTGGGACACCGGGGGCTCAGGCGTTCTTCGTGAGGATGTTCCCGATCACGTGCGTGTACTCCTTGCACGCGTCGCAGGCTTCCTCCAGGCCGTCGTAGATCTCCTTCCACTTCATGATGCTC
>JAEHDN010000319.1 GCA_016880395.1 Candidatus Eiseniibacteriota bacterium | reverse complement strand
CGAGCGTCCACGAGCCGACCATGCCGCCTGCCCGGCTCACGCGCCCGTAGGTCGGCCTGAGCCCCGTGATCCCGCAGAAGGCCGAGGGGCACAGGATGGACCCCCAGGTCTCGGTGCCGATGGCGAAACCGACGAGACCCGCCGCGACCGCCGCTCCCGATCCCGATGAGGAGCCTCCGGTCCAGCGCTCCACGTTCCAGGGGTTGCGCCCCGGACCCTGGAGGGACGCGCCCGCCTCCCGATAGCCGAGGCAGCCCGCGAACTCCACCATGGCGAGCTTGCCCAGGAGCACCGCGCCCGCGTCGCGCAGCTTCCGCACGACGGTGGCGTCCTCGTCGAACATCTGATCGCGGGTCGGCGCCGCTCCCCACGTCGTCGGGATGCCCGCGGTGGCGAGGAGGTCCTTCGCTCCATAGGGAATTCCGTGGAGCGGCCCGCGGTAGTGCCCGCGTGAGATCTCGCGCTCGGCCGCCCGGGCCTGCTCGAGGGCGACCTCCGGCGTCACCGTTGCGAACGCGTTGAGGTCCTCCGCGTAGCGATCGATGCGGTTCAGGTATCCCTGGGTCAGCTCCACGGGGGAGAGCCGGCGGGACCGGATGTCCTCGCCCAGCTCGGTCACCGTGCGATAGAGAACATCCTCGCCGATCATGAGCGCCTCCCGCGGGTCGGCTTCATCGGGCGGAACACGAGCGCGGGCGGGCTCCCCGCCGGGAGCGGAAATGCGCGGATCACCTTCAGCACGTCAGCGACGCTCTTCTTCTCGCTGGCGAGCTCCTTCCGGAGCGCTGCGTCGGCCGGAACCGCGGCCGTGGCGGTGCGCCGTCGCTTGGGCGGCGGCGCGGCGGCCCGGGTCGGATCGGGGCTCGCGGCGAGCGCGGCCGCGCTCACGGCGAGGAGCTTGACGAAGCGCCGTCGGGGAATCGCCGGGGGCTGGTCCATGGATCTCCTCCTGGATCGGGATCGTCGGGAGCGGCCACGCTACCACCGAGGGCGCCCGAGCGCCAGACGGTCAGCGGGGCTGCTATAGTCCGCGCATGAGCGCGCGCCACGTCGCCGTGATCGGAGGGGGAGCGGTGGGCCTCTCCTGCGCGGATCAGCTCCTCGTGCGGGGACACCGGGTCACGATCGTCGAGCGGGGCGGGCCCGAACACGACTGCTGCTCCCTCGGCAACGCGGGCTACATCTCGCCGAGCCATTTCCTGCCGCTCGCGGCCCCCGGACTTCTGGGGCGCGCGATCCGCTGGATGGGCGACCCCGAGAGCCCCTTCTACGTGCGCCCCCGTCCCGACCCCGCGCTCTACGGCTGGATGTGGCGCTTCTGGCTCGCCTCCACGCCGGCGCGCGCGCACGCGGCGGCACCCCTCATGCGCGACCTGAACCTGGCGAGCCGCGCCATGTTCGAGGAGCTCGCGGCCGAGACCGGAAACCCGTTCTCGCTCGAGCGGCGCGGATGCCTCACGCTCTTCCAGACAAGGAAGGGGCTCGACCAGGAGGCCGCCCACGCGGAGCGGTCGCGCGCGCTCGGGATGCCGGCCGAGGTGCTGGACGCGCGCGGCGTGAAGGCGCTCGAGCCGGACGTGACCGTGGACGTGGAGGGCGGCGTCTTCTATCCCCTCGACGCGCACGTCACTCCCGATCGGTTCCACGCGACCCTCTCCCAGCGCGTTCGCGACCGGGGAGGCGTCTTCCTCTGGAACGCCGAAAGCCGCGGCTTCCGGCAGGACTCGGGACGCATCCGAGCCGTCCAGACGACGCAGGGGGACATCGCGGCAGACGAGTTCCTGGTCGCCGCGGGGGCGCACTCGGCGGCGCTCGTCGCCCCCCTGGGACTCGGACTCCCGCTCCAGCCGGGAAAGGGCTACAGCATGACGATGCCTGCGCCGCCCGAGATGCCCGCGCGGCCGCTCCTCCTCCAGGAGGTTCGCGTCGCGATCACCCCCATGGACGGCGTGCTCCGGTTCGGCGGCACGCTCGAGCTGGGAGCCTGGGATGCGGAGATCAATCCGCCTCGCATTCGCGGCATCGTCCGCTCCGCGCTCCGCCACCTGCCGGCGTTCCGCGAAGAGCACTTCCGGGGTCTCCGCCCCTGGTCCGGCCTTCGACCCTGCTCGCCCGACGGGCTCCCGTACGTGGGACGATTCCGCCGTTGGGAGAATCTCTCCATGGCGACGGGGCACGCCATGATGGGGCTCTCGATGTCGCTGATCACGGGTCGCCTCGTGGCCGAGCAGCTCTCGGGTGAGCGGCCGTCGCTCGATCTGACCTTGCTCGATCCGGATCGCTACGGGTGATGCGCCCCTCGCGGCCGGGCAGGGCGTCGCGCGCCACCCTGGGAGGCTTCCGATGACCTTCGGCCGCGGCATGCTCGCGGAATGGCTCCTCGATCCCGACGTGACCTACCTGAACCATGGAACCGTCGGCGCGCCCCCGCGCCGCGTGCTCGAGGCGCAGCAGCGAATACGGAACGAGATCGAGCGACAGCCCTCGGCGTTCCTCCTGCGCGACCTCGCCGTCACCGACATGGGTCGCTCCCGCCGTCCAGAGCCGCTCCTGCGCACCGCCGCGCGCGCTGTCGCCGCGTTCGTCGGTGCGCGCGAGACGGACCTCGCGTTCGTCGAGAACGCGACGACCGGAGCCAACGCGGTGCTCCGCTCGATCGACCTGCGCGAGGGGGACGAGATCGTGATCACGGAGTTCGGCTACGGTGGCGTCGCGCGCGCGGCGGCGTATGCGGCGCGCCGGGCCGGCGCGCAGGTCCGGGAGGTCCCGATGCCCTACCCGGTGGAGCATCCGGACGCGATCGTGCGCGCGATCGAGGCGGCGCTCACCCCGCGAACGCGGATCGTGGTCGTGGACCATGTCACCTCGGAAACCGCACTCATCCTTCCGGTCGCCGCCATCGCGGGGCGATGCCGCGAACGAGGCGTCGCCGTGCTCGTCGACGGGGCGCACGGGCCGGGGGCGGTTCCTGTGGACGTGGTGTCGCTCGGCGTGGAGTGGTACTCCGCCAACCTCCACAAGTGGGCCTTCACGCCACGCCCCTGCGGATTCCTCTGGGCCCGGGAGGACCGGCAGGCCGATCTGCATCCGCCAGTCGTGACCTGGGGCCTCGACCACGGGTTCGCGGTGGAGTTCGACTGGGCGAGCACACGCGATCCGTCTTCATTCCTGGCCGCGCCGGAGGGGATCGCGTTCCTGGAGCAGTGGGGGCCGGGCGCCGTGCGGGCCTACGACCACGGGCTCGTGTGGGAGGGAGCGAAGCGCCTCGCGTCCGCGTGGGACATCGAGGTGTCCGTGCCCGAGACGATGGTCGGCACGATGATCACGATCCCGCTTCCGGAGGGAGCTGGATCGACCAAGGCCGACGCCCGCGCGCTCCGGGAAGCGCTCCTCTTCGAGGATCGGATCGAGATCCAGCTCCATGCGTGGCGTGGGCGGCTCTGGGTGCGCCTCTCGGGGCAGATCTACAACGACATGAGCGACGTGGACCGGCTCGCCTCCGCCGTCCGCGCGCGCTTTTGAAGCGGCAAAGGGCCGGCGTGTCTGCGCGGCCCTTCGTGGAGCGTGCCGTCCCGCCAAGGGACTTGCGGGGATCAAGCGCGGGACGGTCTGGCGTCGCCGAGAGGGCCTTCCTCGGGCCGTCCGGCCACGCTCGCCACCGTCAGGACCAGATCCGACGGCTCGACCGGCTTGGCGATGTGCAGGTCGTACCCCGCGGACAGTGCCTCGAGGCGATTCGCGAGGCGTGCATACCCGGTGAGCGCGATCGCGGGGACATCGCCGCCGCGCTCATGCCCGAGCGCGCGGATGCTCTTGATGAGGCCGTAGCCCGACTCCTCGGGCAAGCCGATGTCCGAGATGAGCACGTCGGGGACCCACTCCTCGAACAGCGCACGCCCCTCGCCAGCGGTGGGGCAGGAGCGGACCACGGCGCCGCGTCTCGCGAGGATCTCGACCACGAGTGCGCGCGCGTCCGGCTCGTCATCGACCACGAGCACGCGGAGTCCCGCGAGGGACGGCAACCGATCCATGCGCCGGGGTTCCGGTGCTACCCCATTCTGACGTTCCGGCTCGGCCCCATTCGGACTCTCCCTCTCGGCCCCATTCTGACTCTCCCTCTCGGCTTGCGACCCGTTGGACACGGCCGGGTCAGGTCGCTCCGCCCGGCCCGTCTCCACGCGGGCGCGCGGCATGCGGGCCACGAAGGTGGAACCCTGTCCCTCGCCTGCGCTTCTCGCCTCGACGGAGCCGTCGTGCATCTCGGCGAGGTGGCGCGCGATGGCGAGGCCGAGGCCGAGCCCCGTGTGGCGTCGCGAGTGCGAGCTGTCGCTCTGGCGGAAGCGATCGAAGACGTAGGGCAGGAAATCGGAGCGGATCCCGATTCCATTGTCGGCGACAGCGATGATCACCTCGTCGCCGCCCCCCTCCAGGGTCACGTCGATGCGGCCGCCATGGGGCGTGAACTTCACCGCATTCGCGAGCAGGTTCCACAGGATTTGATGGAGGCGTCCCACGTCTGCAAGGACCGGTCCCACCCCGGGCAGCGTCCGGACGACGATCGCGATCTGCTTTCGCTGCGCGAGAGGGCGGACCACGTCGACCGCAGCCTGGACGACCGGCTCGGGATCGACCGGCCTGCGGTCCAGCTCCAGCTTGCCGGAGACGATCCGGGAGACATCGAGGAGATCTCCGACGATCCGGGACAGCACCCTCGCATTCCGCTCGATGGTCTCGAGCGCGCGCGGCGTCTCGGCCGCGTCCAGCGGCTCGGAGTGCAGGAGCCGGATCCAGCCCAGGATCGACGTCAGGGGAGCCCGGAGCTCGTGGGAGATCATCGTAAGGAACTCGTCCTTGGCCCGGCTCGCTGACTCCGCCTCGGACCGAGCCGCGCGCTCCCGCTCGTGCGCGGCGTCATTCTCCCTCTCGACCGTCTTGCGATCGGTGACGTCCTCGACGATCGCGAGCGCGTACTGCGCGTGCTCCTCGCTGTCCCGCACCGCCACGAGATGGTTGCGCACCCAGACAACCGTTCCATCGGGCCGCCGGAAGCGCTTCTCGACCACGCCCGATTCGCCTCGCTCCGCCAGACCGGCGAAGGCGGCGATGCCCTCGGCGCGGTCCAAGGGATGGCTCACGTCGTGGAGCCTGAGTCCGAGGAGCGCGGGCTCGCTTCGTCCCAAGATCTCGCAGAACCGCCGGTTCGCGAGGAGGAAGCGGCCCGAGAGATCGATCTGCGCGACCCCCATGATCGACTGGTCGAGCAGCGCGCGGATCCGCCGCTCGCTCTGCCGGAGCGCCTCCTCCACCTCGTGCCGCTCGGTCACGTCGCGGAAGAGGAGCGTGGCTCCGTCGTCCAGGGGGTAGCGGCTCACCTCGAGCCAGCGCTCGAGCCGAGACACGTAGACCTCGGTGCGGCGTGGCGCCTCGTGCTCGCCGCCGTGGTCTTCGAGCGAGATCCCCGGGACGAGGTCGAACGGCTGTCCGAGAAGGTCCTCGGGGCGCCGTCCGTCGAGCGCGGCTGCGGCCTCATTGACGTAGCGATAGCGGCCGTCGCGGTCGATGGAGATGAATCCATCCCCCACGCTGTCCAGAACGCGAGCCATTCGTGCGCGGTCGCGCTCGAGACGCGTGACGAGCATGCTGATGAGGATTCCGGTCGCGACAAAACCAGCGAGACTCAAAGCCCCCCTTGCATCAGCAGGCACGAGGTGGTGCTGCGGGGTGGCGAAGAGATACTGCGCGAGGGAAGCACTCGTGAGCGTGGTCACCAGGCCCCCCGTCAGTCCCGCCACGCTCGCCGCGATCACCGCCCCGGCGCAGAAGAGCAGGAAGGGGCTGGCCTCCAGAAGAGGCCAGGTCGCCAGCTCGAACAGGGCGAACACCGCCGTGACGAGGAGCGCGAAGACGACGTGGGTCGCATACCGCGCCGTCTTCGCGCCCGACCCGGAGGGCGTCGGGTTGCGGCTCTCCGATCCGGTGTTCCAGGCGGCCGGGTCTCCCTTCCACGTCCGGCCGCCCAGGATGGGCGTGGCACCGGCCATGGCTTGGGACGTTACGAGCGCGAGCCGGACCCGATGACGCGCGCGGCCCACGCCCCGGCCGCCGAGATGGTTCACGGCTCCCCCCTACTCCACGAAGTGCTGGGCGCGCCCGTGGCGGTCCAGCTCCTCGCGCGTGGCGAACTCGGCCCCGCAGCGAGAGCAATGGAAGTCTGCCGGCGAGCGCTTTCCCTGTGGGCCACCGGCATCGTTCGCCGAACGAAACTCTCCGGGAGCGCGCTCTGAGGGCTGCTCAACGAGCACATCGTGCTGCTTCATGTGGCGGTCGAGCTGCTCCGCCGTGGAGAACCCCGCCTGACAGCGCGGACAACGGTACTGCTCCATTCCATCCCTCCAGGCTCTCCCGCCACTCCGGAGGACCGCCACGCGGCCTTCCCGGGGAAACTCGGGTGAACTCGGTTGTAAGAAACGCCCCCTTCGGCCCTCTTGTCGTTTCTATCCAGGGCGGCGCTCCCATCCGGCACCGTCACCCTAAGTTAAATTATGTCAATCGCTTCCGGCTGCCAGAATCGGCCCTGCTTTGCGGCGGACCCTGGAACAGGCGGTGGCGCGTGCTCTGCATGGGGTGTCATCAGCAAGCGGTGAACCAGCCAAGAGGAGGGGAGGTACTGAATGGCACGATCCTTCTGGAAAGGCAGCCTGAGCTTCGGGCTGGTTGAGATTCCGGTCCGTCTCCAGCCGGCCACGGTGACCCACGATCTTGAGTTCACGCTGCTCGATCGTCACGATTTCGCGCCGGTGGGGAACCGGCGGTACAACAAGACGACCGGCCGCGAAATCGACTGGGGCGATGTGGTGCGCGGCTACGAGTACGAGCCGGACGAGTACGTGGTGTTGAGCGACGAGGAGCTGCATCGGGTCAACGTCAAGACGACCGAGTCGATCGAGATCGTGGAGTTCGTTCCCGCAGGCGCGATCGAGCCGGTCTACTTCGAGACTCCCTACTACATCGAGCCGATGAAGAAGGCGAGCAAGAGCTACGCGCTGCTCCGAGCCGCGCTCGAGCGCACGGAGCGCGTCGGCATCGCCCGGGTGGTGCTGCGGACCCGCCAGCGCACCGCGGCGCTCGTCGTGCGCGGGCCCGCGCTCGTGCTGAACCTTCTCCGCTACGCGCACGAGCTTCGTCCGGTGAAGGACCTCGAGGTCCCGGAAGCGAAGAGCGCGAAGGTGTCGGAGGCAGAGCTCAAAATGGCGGAGCGGCTCATCGCCGGGATGGAAGGGGCGTGGAAGCCCGAGGAGTTCCAGGACGAGTATCGCGACGAGGTCATGGCGCTCGTGGAGCGCAAGGTGCGCTCGGGCCAGACCCACGAGATCCTCGAGCCCGAGCCCGGGGAGAATCGGCGTCGCGCCCGATCCGAGGTCGTGGATCTCATGCCGCTTCTCAAGAGGAGCCTCGAGGCCCGCGCGACCTCGGAGCGAAAGCCAGCGCGCGCAGGCGGTGGTGGCGCAGCGCCGGCGGCCGCGAGGCGGAGGCCTGCGGCCCGGAAGCCCGCACGCGCGAAAGCGCCTGCCGGGAAGAAGAGGACGGCCTGACATGCCACTCGGGACCTACCGCAAGAAGCGCGATTTTCGGAAGACTCCGGAGCCAAGGGGAGGCGTGTCCCGCTCGCGCTCGACCCGCCCGCGATCGGGGCACGCGTACGTCATCCAGAAGCACGCCGCATCCCACCTCCACTATGACTTCCGCCTGGAGCTGGACGGCGTCTTGAAGAGCTGGGCCGTGCCGAAGGGCCCGAGCCTCGACCCCGCCGACAAACGGCTCGCCGTCGAGGTGGAGGACCACCCCCTCGAGTACGGCGACTTCGAGGGGACGATTCCCAAGGGGGAATACGGGGGAGGGTCGGTGCTCCTCTGGGATCGCGGGACCTGGTCGCCCTACGGAGACCCCCACGAGGGGCTTCGCCGCGGGCGGCTTTCCTTCGAGCTCAACGGCACGAAGCTCCGGGGCAAGTGGCTCCTCATCCGGATGAAGGGGCGGGATACGGACCGTAGGCCGACGTGGCTCCTCTTCAAGGAGCGCGACGACGCGGCCGACGCGCGCGGCGACGTTCTGAACGATCGGCCGGAGAGCGTGAAGACCGGCCGCCTCATCGAGGACGTGGGGGCGAACGGGAGCGTGTGGCATTCGAACGCACCCGTCGCACCCGTCGCATCCGCGCGGGCTCATTCCCGAGCCGAGCGCGCGATCCACTCGAGGCCGCCGTCCCGAGCTTCCAAGCGCCGGTCATTTCCCAGGACGCCGCGCATTCCCGCCATCCAGCTGGCGACGCTCGTGACCGCGGTGCCCGAAGGGGACGACTGGCTCCACGAGATCAAGTACGACGGATACCGCGCCCTCTGCCGGATCGAAGGGGGCGAGGCGGCGTTCCTCGTGCGCTCCGGGCAGGACTGGACCGACCGCTTCCCGACGCTCGCCTCCGATGCGGAGCGTCTCGATACGGGCCAGGCGGTGCTCGACGGGGAGATCGTCATCGTCGAGCCTGATGGAACGACCAGCTTCCAGGCGCTCCAGAATGCGATGGGCGGACCCGGCCAGGGAGCGCTCGTCTACTACGCGTTCGACCTACTCTCCCGCGAGGGCGAGGATCTGACGCGACGACCGCTCGAGGAGCGGAAGGAAGCGCTCGCCGATCTCCTCGCCGGCGTGGGGAAGGGGAGCGCGATCCGGTACAGCGATCATGTTGTGGGAAGGGGGAAGGCCATGTTGGCGGAGGCGTGCGGACGCGGGCTCGAGGGGATCATCGCCAAGCGCCGCGACGCGCCCTACCGGGGCGGACGCGTCGGCTCGTGGCTCAAGGTGAAGTGCACCGCGCGCCAGGAGCTCGTGATCGTGGGATACACCGACCCGCAGGGATCCCGCTCCGGCTTCGGCGCGCTCCTGCTCGGGGTCCGCGACAAGGGAGGACCGCTTCGCTACTGCGGCCGCGTCGGCACGGGCTTCACGCGCGAATCGCTCGTCGATCTCACGCGCAGGCTGCGGACCCTCGAGACGGCGGACGCCCCGGTGGAGGGTGCCCCGCGGTCGCGACGAGGCGTGCACTGGGTCAAGCCGCGGCTCGTGGCCGAGGTCGCCTTCACCGGCTGGACGAATGACGGAAAGCTGCGCCACCCCTCGTTCCAGGGACTGCGTGAGGACAAGCGGCCGGCCGAGACCCTTCGCGAGCGCCCGGCGCCGCCACCGAAGCCGACGCGCAAGGGTCCGCCGAAGCGCGACCCCGGTCGAAAGACGCCGCTGCGCGATCCGCCTCACGAGCCGCCCGCGCAGCCCGAGCACCCTCCCGTCCGCGAGCCTCCCGAGGAGGCGCCCGAGCCGGGTGTGGCCGCCGGTGTACGGATCACCCACGCCGAACGGGTGATCTTTCCAGAGGAGAGGATCACGAAGGGCGACCTCGCGCGGCACATGGAGGTTGTCGCCGAGCGGATGCTCCCGCACGTCGAGGGGCGTCCGCTCATGCTTCTGAGGTGTCCCGAGGGACGGACCGGAAGCTGCTTCTTCCAGAAGCATCCGGGGATCTCCATTCCATCCTCGGTGCGTCCCGTCACCGTCCGCGAGTCGAAGAAGGACGCGACGTACCTGACCGTCTCCACGGCGGAGGGCCTCGTCTCCCTCGTCCAGATGGGGGTCGTGGAGGTGCCCGGGTGGGGGGCCCGCGCGGCCCGGCAGGACGCGCCCGACCGGATCGTGTTCGATCTCGATCCCGATCTCTCCGTCCCATGGGCCAGGACCGTCGCGGCCGCCGTCGAGCTGCGTGACCGGCTCCGCGATCTGGGGCTCGTGTCGTTT
>JAEHDN010000047.1 GCA_016880395.1 Candidatus Eiseniibacteriota bacterium | reverse complement strand
GGCTGAGCTCGCGCGCGAAGGCGGAGACGATCTCCGGAGGCTCCTCGGCGAAGACACCCACCACCTCGGCTCCGGCCGGAAGCGCGCGCCGGAGCGCCCTTGCCGCGTCGAGCGAAAGCCGCCGGGGACTCTCGGTGAGGATGAAGCCCAGGTAATCGGCGCCCGCCTCGAGCGCCATCGCGCCGTCCTCGGCACGCGTGATCCCGCAGACCTTGATCCGGGTCCTCATGTGGAGGCTTCCTCCGCGCCGAGCAGGCGCCGGAGCGCACGCGCGGGAGTGCCGTCCCGGAGCAGGGTCTCCCCCACGAGGGCCGCGTCCGCTCCCGAGCGCTCGAGCGCCTCGATCTCCTCCCGACGCGAATACCCGCTCTCGGCGACGCGCACGCGATCGGCGGGGATCTCCCGGATCAGCCCTTCCGCCCAGCCTCGCCTCATGGCGAGCGAGCGGAGGTCGCGATTGTTCACGCCGATCACCATGGCGTCGAGGTCGAGCGCCCGGTCGAGATCCCGCTCGTCCAGCACCTCGACGAGCGGCTCGAGCTGGATGGCCTTCATGAGCGCAGCATAGTCGCGGAGCTGCCCTGGGCTCAACAGGGCCACGATCAGGAGCGCCGCGTCGGCGCCGCGCGCCCGCGCCTCGTAGATCTGGCGCTCGTCCACCACGAAGTCCTTGACCAAGATTGGCAGCCGCACGCGCTCGCGCACGTGCGCCAGGTCCTCGATCGATCCGCCGAACCGTCCCGGCTCCGTGAGCACCGAGATCGCGGCCGCGCCCGCCTCCTCGTACGTCGAGGCGATCGCGCTCGGGTCGTACTCGGCGCGCAGGAGGCCCGCGCTGGGAGATTGGCGTTTCACCTCGGCGATGATCCGAAGGGGCGCCCCCGCGGGGCGCCTCAGCGCGTCCGCGAAGGGGGTCGCGCGAGGATCGGCGGTGGCCCGCGCCTCCGCCTGCGCGCGCAGCTCCGCGGTGGAGATCCGCCGCTCGTCTTCACGGACCCGAGCCAGACGCTCGCGGGCGATCGTCTCGAGAAAGTCCATCAGGCCGCTCCGAACTCGCGCGAGATCGCGATGTAGCGCTCGAGGACCCGGGCAGCCGCGCCCGAATCGAGCGCCTCGCGCGCGGTGGCCGCTCCCTCCGCGAGCGTGGCGGCCGCTCCGGACACCCAGAGGGCCGCCGCGGCATTGAGCACCGCGGCGTCGCGGCGGGGCCCGGGCTCTCCCGCGAGCACGGCACGCACGTGCGCGGCGTTCTCCGACGGCGCGCCTCCCTCGAGGGCCGAGGCAGGGGCCGCGGCGAGGCCGACGTCCGCCGCCTCGACCGTGACCGGGCGGGACTCGAGGCCGCGCTCCACCCAGACCGCGCGGTTGCCGGGCTCGAGCGCGAGCTCGTCGAGGCCTCCCGCGCCATGGACCACGAGCGCGCGCTCCGTGCCGAGCGATCCCAGCACGCTTGCGACCAGCTCGACGCGCGACGGGTCGGAGACGCCGAGAAGCTGGTGGGTAGCGCGGGCCGGGTTCGCGAGCGGACCCACCCAGTTGAAGAGGGTCCGCACGCCGAGCGCCCGCCGGACGGCGGCGACGCCCTTCATGGAGGGATGGAACCTCGGGGCGTAGAGGAAGCAGAAGCCCGTCTCGGCCAGGGCGTGGGCGGCTCCCTGCGGCCCCATGTCCACGCGCGCGCCCAGCGCCTCGAGCACGTCGGCGCTCCCGCAGCGGCTCGAGACCGAACGGTTGCCGTGCTTGGCGACGCGCTGCCCGGCGGCGGCCGCGATCAGCGCGACCACGGTCGAGATGTTGTACGTGTGGGTGCCGTCGCCGCCCGTGCCGCAGGTGTCGAGGAGCGGGCCCTCGCCGGGGAACGGGACCGCCTCGGCGCGGAGCGCCTCGGCTCCGCCCGCCAGCTCCTCGGCGGTCTCGCCCCGCTGCGCGAGCGCGACGAGGAAGGCGCCGACGACGGCGGGATCCACCTCGCCGCGCATGATGGATCGGATGGCGTCCGCGGTCTCGCCGCGGGTGAGGCGCTCGCCCCGGACGAGCCGCGGCAGGAGCTCGCGGATCATCCCGCCGCGGGCGCGGGCGCCGGCAGGCTCAGGAGGAAGTTCCGGAGGATGTCCTTCCCGGCGGTCGTGAGGATCGACTCGGGATGGAACTGGACGCCCCAGGTCTCGTGCTCGCGGTGGCGGACGGCCATGATCTCGTTCTCGGGCGTCCAGGCCATCACCTGGAGCACATCGGGGAGCCCTTCGCGCGCGACGATGAGCGAGTGATAGCGCGTCGCCTGGAAGGGATTGTCGATGTCGAGGAAGAGCCCGCGCCCGGTGTGGATGACCGCGGAGGTCTTTCCGTGGACGAGTCGCTCCGCGCGGACCACCTTCCCGCCGAACACTTCGCCGATGCACTGGTGGCCCAGACACACACCGAGGATCGGCACCGAGCCCGAGAAGCGGCGGACCGCGTCCTTGCTGATGCCCGCGTCGTCCGGCCGCCCGGGCCCCGGCGAGATCACGATGGCGCGCGGCTTCATCGCCTCGATCTCCGCGAGCGTGATCGCGTCGTTCCGGCGCACGACCGGCGTGTCCCCCAGCTCGCCCAGGTACTGGACGAGATTCCAGGTGAACGAGTCGTAGTTGTCGATCATCAGGATCACGTGTCGAGCCCCCGGGCGGCGAGGCGAACCGCCTCCTCCACCGCCTTCGCCTTGTTGCAGGTCTCCCGCCACTCCTCGTCCGGATCGGAATCGGCGACGATGCCGGCGCCAACCCCGCAGCGGACCCGCCCGCCGTCGATCACCGCGGTGCGGATCGTGATGCAGAAGTCCGCGTTCCCCTGGAAATCGATGTACCCCATGGCGCCCGCGTAGGCTCCGCGCCGGACGGTCTCGAGCGATTCGATGATCTCCATGGCGCGCTTCTTCGGCGCGCCGCTCACCGTGCCCGCCGGGAAGCAGGCGCGGAGCACGTCGAATGCGTCGAGCCCGCCCCGAAGCCTCCCCTCGACGTGGCTCACGAGATGCATCACGTGCGAGTAGCGCTCGAGCGTCAGGAACTCGGTCGTGCGCACCGATCCGATGGCCGCGATCCGGCCCACATCATTTCGCCCAAGATCCACCAGCATGACATGTTCCGCGCGATCCTTCTCGCTTTCCTTGAGCTCGTGCTCGAACGCCGTGTCCTCCCCCCGGGTGGCGCCCCTGGGCCGAGTTCCCGCGATCGGCCGGAGGGTCACGCGGTCCCCGTGGACCCGGACCAGGATCTCGGGCGAGGAGCCCGCCACCGACCGGTCCTGGAAGCGGATGTAGAACATGTACGGCGAGGGGTTGAGCACGCGGAGCGCGCGGTACACGTCGAGAGGAGCCACGGGGACGTCCGCCTCCAGATGGTGCGCGAGCACCACCTGGACGATGTCTCCCGCGCGGATGTGCTCCTTCGCCTTCTCCACGGCTTGCTTGTAGGCCCCCTCCCCCATCGTGCTCCGGAACCGCACATCGCCGTTCATCTTCGGGACCGGCGGCGCGCTCGGCACCGGGGCGGCGAGCCGGGCGATCATCTCGTCGATCGTGGCTGTCGCCTCCGCGTACGCACGGTCGGGAGCGGATCCCGGCCTCGTGTTGACGACGATCTGGAGACGGTGGCGGAAATTGTCGAAGACGAGGACCACGTCCGGGAAGACGAACTGGAGGTCCGGGTGGACGTGATCCCCCGGCAGCCTGGACGGCAGCCGCTCGAGGAAGCGGACGTAGTCGTAGCCGATCATGCCAACGGCCCCGCCGCTGAAGGGCGGAAGGTCCGGGACCGGCGCCGCGCGGAACTCGGTGATGAGCGCGTGGAGCGCTTCGAGCGGGTCCTCCCGCTCCATCCGCTCGGTGCGTTCCCCGCGCCGGATCTCGACAGCGGTGCCGGTGGACCGGAACTCCACCGAGGGGCGGAAGCCGAGGATCGAATAGCGTCCCCACGTCTCACCTCCCTCGAGGCTCTCGAGGAGAAAGGATGCGTCGCCACGATTCAGCTTCACGAACGCGGAGACGGGCGTGTCGAAGTCCGCCAGGATCTCGCGGGTGACGGGGACCAGGTTGTGATCGCGCGCGAGGCGCCGGTAGTCGTCGAGCGTGGGGCGGATCATGCTCCTCGCGCCGCGGCGCGCCGTGGCTCCTTCCTGGGCTCCCGCTCGCGGCGCGCGGCCTGCAAGAGCTCTCGTGCCTGCGCCCGGGTGGTCTCGGTGGCGCGGTCCCCGGCGAGCAGGCGGGCCAGCTCCTGCTCCCGCTCCGCCGGCTCGAGTGCGCGGACCGACACGCGCGTGCGGCCCGCGCGCACCGCCTTGCGCACCTCGAAGTGGCGCGCCCCGTGGGCCGCGATGAGCGGGAGGTGCGTGATGCAGAGCACCTGGCGCTTTCGACCGAGGGCCTGGAGCAGCCGACCCACCTCCTCACCGACCGCGCCGCCGATTCCCTGGTCGACCTCGTCGAAGACGAGAACCGCGACCTGATCCCGCTCAGCCATCAACGACTTCACGGCCAGCATGAGCCGGGACAGCTCCCCCCCGGACGCGATGCGACGGAGCGGACGCTCCCCCTCGCCTGGGTTCGGCTGGAACGCGAATTCTAGGTGCGGGATCGGCGCGGGGTCAACGACCGCACGGCCCGCTTCGGCGGGGCGCACGCGGAGCGCGGAGCGGTTGAATCCAAGGCGACCCATCCGATCGGACACATCGGCCTCGAACGCGGCGTAGCGATCGCTCCGGTGGGCGAGGAGCGCGTCGAGCCGCCGCTCGAACGCCTGCAGGCGCTCGTCGTGCGCGCGCTCGGCCCGATCGAGATCGCGCCCGGAGGGATCGAAAGAACGCACGCGCGCCTCGAGGTCCTCGCGGAGCGCGAGGAGTCCGGGAAGATCGGTCCGGTGGCGGCGCTTCAGCCTGTGGATGAGATCGAGCCTCGCCTCGAGCGATTCGGGGTCGAGCGAGCCGTCGGTCAGCCGCTCCTCCTCCCGCTCGAGGCGGCCCTCGAGCTCGGCCAGATCGACCTGGATCCGCTCGGCCTCGGCCGCGATCTCGCCGGCCGACGGATCGAGCGCGGCGGCTCCTGCTTCGGGATCTTCAGCCCGGCCGCCGGCGAATCGATGGATGCTGCGCAGGCGCAGCAAATGCTGGCGGCGCGATTTGGCCTGGACGTGCACGTGCCGCCGTCGTCCGACAAGGACGCGGTGGAGCTCGTCAATGCGCGGCGATGTCTCTACGCGGACGGCAGGATTCCCCACCTGATGTATCAGGCCAATGGGCAGGACGTCTCGCTGTTCATCCTCGAAGGCGAAACGCGCTCTGCCGCAGAGCTGACCTCGTTCGGGCATCACACGCGCATCTGGTCGCGTGGCGGCAACACGTTTGTGCTCGTCTCTCCGGCCGCCGAGGAGCAGGTCTCCAGCGGGGTGCAGTATGTCCGGAAGGAAGCCCATTGACGGCGTATTATTAAGGTTCAGATAGCGATATGGACAACGACTCGCCCAATCCGCCACTGCCGCCCAACGAGGCCGACGCCACCGACGCCATTCCCGATCGGAGGCCGAGCAAGGCCGCTGTCTTCATC